>JAITWC010000184.1 GCA_031285485.1 Alistipes sp. | reverse complement strand
GTTCAGCGCACGGCGGTGCTCAATGCCGTTCGGAGTTTCGAGGCGGGAGGTATATCCGCCGCCGACGTTCCGGCGTTCCTCGCGATTTGCACCTACCCCGAGGCGTTGGCCGAAAAGGTGGTGTCGCGCACCGAGATGGTCGAAAAGACGCTCGCGCTGAAGGTGGGCGAGACGACCTCGATGTCGACCATCGAGGATATTCTCATGGATTGGGGCTTCGTGAGGGTCGATTTTGTCTTCGAACCCGGGCCGTACTCGATTCGCGGCGGGATTTTCGATATATTTTCCTACTCCGCGCCGCGTCCTTATCGCGTCGATTTCTTCGGCGATGAGATAGATTCTATCCGTATTTTTGAGATTTCGTCGCAACTTTCGGCTGAGAAGGTCGAGAGGATGGAGGTGTTGCCCAATCTGAAGACGGGACGGCAAGAGGTGAGTTCGTTTGCAGCCTTCGCCACGGAGGCGACTTGGTGGATGGATGATCTGAGTTTCACGCTCGGCAAGTTGGACGCACTGCGGAAAAAAGTTCTCGGCGAGTTGGACGAGCCCTCCGAGATAGGCGACATGGTGACGAGCGCGAAGGAATTTGTTGCCGACACCGCCGCCGCCGGAATGATAGTTCGCTCGGGGGATGACCGCCGACCGACTGATACCATCGTCGAGTTTCACACCGCGCCCCAGCCTGAGTTCAACAAGCAATTTGAGCTGTTGGCCGCCGACATAGTGCGTACCACCGCCGAAGGGTATGAGACATACGTGCTATCGGAAAATAAGGTTCAGGTGGAGCGGCTTGCGAATATTTTTGGCGGCAACGGCCGCAGCGATACACAGGGCGGTAATGTGCCATTAAAGTCATTGCCGCTGACCCTGCATGAAGGCTTCATCGACCACGACCTGCGCCTATGTCTCTACACCGACCACCAAATATTCGACCGTTACCATCGCTACAAGATTCGCGGCGAGATTAATCGCGACGAAGCACTCTCCGTCGCCGAGCTCAACGAGCTGAAGAGCGGCGATTTTGTCGTGCATATAGATCATGGGGTGGGGCGTTTCGGGGGCTTGGTGAAGACAATCGAGAATGGCCGCGAGATCGACGCGATAAAACTTGTCTACAAGGATGGCGATGTGCTGCTCGTGAATGTGCAGAACCTTCACCGCATAGCGCGCTACAAGAGTGGCGATGTGGTCGAGCCGCCGAAGGTGTACAAGTTAGGTAGCGGCGCATGGCAACGAATGAAGGCGGCAACGAAAAATGCCGTCAAGAATATAGCCCGCGAATTGATCGCTCTGTATGCGAAACGGAAAGCCGACGGCGGGTTTGCATTCTCTCCCGATACCTATCTGCAAACCGAGTTGGAGGCGAGCTTTCAATATGAAGATACGCCCGACCAGCAGACGGCAACGGAGCTTATAAAGCGCGACATGGAGTCGCCCGAGCCGATGGATCGTTTGGTGTGCGGCGACGTGGGTTTCGGCAAGACTGAAGTTGCGATTCGTGCCGCGTTCAAAGCGGTGGGCGACTCGAAACAGGTGACAGTGCTGGTTCCGACTACGATTCTTTCGTTGCAACACTATCGAACTTTCAGCGAGCGGCTGAGAGGTTTTCCGGTGCGTATTGAGTTCCTGAACAGGAGTAAATCTGCCGCCGAGACGCGCGAAATACTTGCCGCCGTCGCCTCGGGCGCGGTGGACATACTGATAGGGACGCACAAAATCCTCGGCAAGGATGTGAAGTTTCGCGACCTCGGGCTACTGATAATCGACGAAGAGCAGAAGTTCGGCGTGTCGAGCAAGGAGAAGTTGCGAGCCCTGAGCACGAGTGTCGATACGCTTACGCTCACCGCGACACCGATTCCGCGCACGCTGCAATTCTCGCTGATGGGTTCGCGCGACATGAGCATAATAAACACCCCGCCGCCCAACCGTCAGCCCATCGTCACCGAAAGCCACACTTTCAACGAGGAACTAGTGAAAGAGGTGATCGAGGCCGAGTTGGCGCGCGGAGGGCAGGTGTACATGGTACACAACAAGGTGCATGACATCGGGCAGTTTACCGCGATGGTGGAGCGGCTAGTGCCCAAGGCACGGGTGGCGGTGCTGCACGGACAAATGGAGGCCAAAGAGGTGGAGCGGCTGATCATGGATTTTATCTACGGCGAGTTCGACGTGCTGGTGGCCACATCGATCATCGAGAACGGGATCGATATTCCGAATGCAAATACAATAATCATCGACGGCGCGCAGAACTTCGGGCTGAGCGATCTGCATCAGTTGCGCGGTCGGGTGGGGCGATCGAACAGGAAGGGTTACTGCTATCTGCTTTCTCCACCCGACGAGTTGCTTACCGAGGAGGCGAGGCGTAGGTTGCGTGCCATTGGGGAGTTTTCCGATCTGGGGGCCGGGTTTAATATTGCCATGCAGGACCTCAATATTCGGGGAGCCGGGAACCTTTTCGGTGCCGAGCAGAGTGGGTTTATTGCCGATATCGGGTTTGAGACTTACCGGAAGATTCTCGATGAGGCGGTGGCGGAACTTCGGGCCGAGGGTGTTGTCGGTACCGAGAAACTTGTCGGAGGATATGTCGGGGCGCAAGTTGGTAAACTTGCGCCAAGCGCTGATGAACTTGCTCCGGCGGTTAAATATATTGAGGATACTCATATCGAGATCGACAGCGAGGCGGGGATACCGGACGATTATGTGGGGTCTAGCGTGGAGAAATTGAAATTTTATCGTGCGATCGACAATATGGGCGACGAAGAGTCGATGCAGCGGTTCGCCGCTGAATTGACCGATCGGTTCGGGCCGGTACCACCAGAGACCGAAACGCTGATGAACGTGGTGAGGCTCAGGTGGCTTGCGATCGGTCTCGGGTTTGAAAGGGTGAAGATCAAGAACGGCCTGACTATACTGTCGTTCCCCGCCGACGGTGGGTCGGCATACTTCCAGAGCGAAGTTTTCAGCCGGATTCTTGCCGTCGTGGCGCGGAAAAAAGATAAATTTGTGCTACGCCAGAACAATAATAAACTCGCTTTGACTGTTCGTAATGTGAAAGACATTACCGATGCCATCGAAACTCTGAAACGGTTTGAATTTAACGGTTGACATAGGCAACAGCGCAGTTAAGGCGGCTCTCTGGGATGGCGGGCGGCTTGTTCGCACGGTTGAAAGTGGAGAGTGGAAAGTTGAAAGTTATGACAGGGCGATCGTTGTTTCGACTCGGGAGGCAGTTTCGGCGGAGATCGAGGCGGAGATTCGGCGTCGGGCGGGGTTCTTTATCAAATTCGATTATACTACTCCCGTTCCTGTAAAAAATCTTTATGCCACTCCGGCCACTCTTGGGGCAGACAGGCTTGCCGGGGCAGTGGGGGCGCATGCGCTTTTTTCCAATCGAACCATGCTTGTGGTAGACTTCGGGACAGCTATTACCTATGATGTCGTTACCGCGGTCGGGGAGTTTCTGGGGGGGAGTATCTCTCCGGGGGCAGGTATCCGGTTTCGGGCTTTGCATGAGTTTACCGAGGCGCTGCCGCTTTGCGGGTTGCCGCGGGAGGTGGAGTTTCCGGGGCGGGACACGCGGACTGCCATCGAGAACGGAGTGGCGACAGGCATTGTGGCCGAAGTGGAACGTTACATAGCCGCGGCGGGGGAGAAATTTCCCGGCGCGGGTGTTATTTTTACGGGCGGCGACGCCGATTATTTTGCGGGACGGGTAAAAATTCCGACATTTGCGGTTCCAGAACTCGTTTTGCGGGGACTGAATGCAATTTTAGAATATAATGCGAATCTGTAAATATACGATCGGGATGGCCGGCGTGGCCCTCGCTGTGGTGATGTGGGCCGCGCCGGTGAGGGCACAGGGAAGTTCGTTGGGAACATACTCGCCCTACACGATGTACGGACTGGGCAACCTGAACCGCTCGCCCCTGTCAGCTTTTGTCGGGATGGGCGGCGCGAGCATCGGTTTCCGCAACGCCGGATTCGACACGCCGGGCGAAATTCGTCTCAATGTCTCGAATCCAGCCTCCCTAAGCGGCATCTTACCGCAGTCGTTCATATTCGACGTGGGACTGGCCGGAACCAACCGGTATCTGAGCCAGCGGAGCGCCGACGAACTGATGCGCACGAGTTTCAACACGTTTAACTTCAACAACGTCACCATTGCACTGCCGATCGCCACGAAGTTAGGATTCGCCTTCAGCGTGTCGCCTTACAGCGAGGTGGGGTACAAGATGCATACCGTAGACGAGTCGTATCTGGCCGACTTGGGTGTGGTACACTACTACTACTACGGAGAGGGCGACGTGACCGAGGCAAAAGCCGCACTGGGGAGGGAACTGTTCCGAAATTTCTCGCTGGGGGTCGAAGTGAACTACATGTGGGGCAACATTAATCGGACATACAGGGCCGAGATAGAGTCCTACACCGGCACTGGGAAATACAACAACGTGAGCGCGTCGACCAACGAAAACGTGGGACGGATGTTCGGAGGATTCGGCGTGCAATACTCGCCGGTGAGCCGCGACCGGACGAGGATCACCGTCGGAGCGACCTACCGGATGGGCGGGAAACTCAACTCGGACGTGACCGACCACATTCCCTCGGGCAACATCTTCGGTGACACGGTGAGGCTGGCCGAGTATAAATCTCCCGTGTACATCCCGCAGCGCGTTGGCGTGGGGGTGTTCTTCCACAGGCCGAAGTGGTCGATGGGTATCGACTACATATACGAGTACTGGGGCTGGCGAAATGCCTACGACGCGGTGAACCAGGTGAGATATGTGAACACCGGAGTCCTCAAGATTGGCGGGCGGTACACCCCCAACCGGTACGACATGAGGGGACGGGCGGCGAGTTTCTTCAACCGGATGACATACAAAGCGGGATTGCGGACGGGAAATAATTATCTGGAGTTCCACGGAGTGCCGATGAACGAAAGGGCCGTCACGCTGGGCTTCGATATCCCGTTCAGGGCCGACAAAATTTCGAACTTGGCCATAGGGATAGAATATGGCCAGAGAGGCTCGCTTAAAGGGGTGCTGGTGAAGGAACACTACTTCAGGGTGAGCGCCGGAGTGATGCTTTTCGGTGGAGATTATGACTACTGGTTTCAGAAATATAGATATAATTAGTACATTTGCCCCGAATCAATCTAACTACAACACTTTGTAAGAAATGAAAAAATTAACAAAAATTACTCTAGGGGCCGCGATGGTGGTGATGGGAATTGCGTCGGCAATGGCGCAGAGCGGGTTGGAAGACCCGCGCTACGGTGCGACCCCTGAGGAAAGAAGAAAAAATCTCGGAGACCTTAACTGGCTGTCGGACGAAGTGACCGCAAGGAATTGGGACGCAGCCGCGGTCTATGTTCGCTCGCTTATGCAGAACGCTCCCGCCGCTAACTCGGCTATTTATGCTCACGGCGCCACGGTGTACAGAAACAAAATACAGAGAGCGACATCGGTGGCCGAAAAGAACGCGCTGGTCGATACCCTTATGATGATTTACGACAAGAGGGTTGAGAATTTCGGTAACCATCCTACCCAGGGAACGGCTTACATTCTGGGCCTCAAGGCGAGAGACTATCTCAACTACAACCCACTCAACGGAGCGAACGTGCGGAAATACTACAAGGAGGCTGTGGATGCCGCCGGCGGTGCTGCCAAACCCGATGTGGTGCTGGTTTACTTCCAGCAGATGGTGAACGGTTTCAAGGCGGTCGAAGTGACTCCCGAAGAGATACTCATCGTGTATGAAGAACTGGCGCCGATGATGGCTGCTGCCACGCCGGAGGAGAGGGACGGTTTCACGACCCTATTCGCAACGAGCGGTGCCGCTGACTGTGGTGTGCTCGAAGAACTCTACACCAAACAACTTGCTGATAATCCGGGCGATCTGGAACTGCTCAAAAAAGCTTTCACTCTGATGTCGATGGCGAACTGCGACAGCGATTTCTACATCTCGGTGGGCGAACAACTCTATAAACTCGAACCGACGTCGAACATCGCGATCCGTTTGGCAACGCTGTTCGAAAAACGTCAAGAGTTCCCCAAGGCCGTTCCTTATCTCAACGAGCAACTCGAATCGGAAACCGATCCGTCGGCCAAGAGCGATCTCTACGTGAGGGTGTCGGCCTCGGAACTCGGGCAGAACCGTTACAGCGCCGCAGCAGCCGCGGCACGTCAGGCCATCAACCTAAACCCCGACAACGGATTCGCACACATGTGTCTCGGTAACGCATACCTCGGCGGACAGGCTGGTTGCTCGGACTTCAACAGGGCCGCCGTGTCGTGGTTGGCTTACGACGAGTTTTCGCGTGCCCGCGAAGCCCTCGCAGGCGACACAACCGGTACACTCGAAGCCGTCACGAACCTGATGGCAAGGTGCCGCGCAAACTTCCCGTCGAACGAAGACGTTTTCATGTACGGTCACCAAGTGGGTGCAAGCTACTCGGTGAACTGCGGATGGATTTCGGGCAGTACGACCGTGCGTTCACGCTAAAGATTTTTGATTGAAACAGTTTCGTCATAGCGGTTTAATGGTAGCACTCCTCTTTGTGGGGGGTGCTATCTCGCTTATGTCGTGTGAGGACACCCTGAAGACCACCGATTTGGACGACGAGAAGATCGTTTCGCGAACGGTGCGCGACATGGAGTCGTTGCAGTCGGAGAACGGGGTGAAGAAACAACTTATGAGAGCGTCACTGCGCGAGGAGTATGAGTACGCTAAGCCCGCATACGAGGAGTACACCCGCGGAATAGAGGCCATCGGTTTCGACTCGCTCGGGATGCCCGCGTCGAGCGTGGTGGCCGACTATGCGCTGCATTGGACGGAACGCGACCTGTGGGAGTTGAACGGCAACGTTGTTGTGGAAGGCGAGGACGGGCAGAAACTATACACACAGCAGTTGAGGTGGGATCGGAAGATCAAAAAGATATACTCGAACGTCGACTGCAAGGTGGAGCAGGATGGCGACGTGTTGTATGGCGTTGGATTTGAGGCAGCCGACGATTTCAGCCGGTGGACTTTTTTGGGCGTTACCGGGACTGTTCATGTTGCTGCTGCGGAGCCTACTGCCGATTCGACGGCTGCCACGCCTCCTTTGCACGAGGAGAGTCCTGAGACACGGGTCGATTCATTAACCGCGGAGCGATGAGTGTGTGGGAGGCTTGCGGGGTGATCGCAGTGATGTTAGTGCTGTCGGCGTTTTTTTCGGGGATGGAAATCGCATTCACCGGGGCCAACAAACTGCGGCTGGAGATCGACCGGCGGGGCAGCGGTTTTTTCGATTACGCGGCGGGGCTTTTCACCCGGTGCGTCGGACAGTACATAACCACCATGCTGGTGGGCAACAACATCGTGTTGGTGATCTACTCGCTGGCCGTGTCGGCGTTACTGCAAACGCTCACCGGCCACAGTTCGGTGGTGGTGGAGACACTCGTGGCGATGGTCGTCATTATCTTTCTCGGGGAGTATATTCCCAAGTCGCTGGTGCTGAAAAATCCTAATTTCTGGTTCCGCACGTTCTCCTTTCCCGTGTGGGTATTTTATATCGTGCTGTGGCCCGTGGCGCGGCTCACAACGCTGATGTCGAGCGGAGCTATTCGCCTGTTCGGGGGCAGGGCGAGCACCGAGACCACCGAGTTGTACAGCCGTGCCGAGCTCGTGAGCCTCGTGGAGGAGAGCGATGGTGAAGACCCGAGGCACGAGGTGAAACTCTTCCAGAGAGCGTTGGACTTCACCGATCTGCTGGTTAGGGATTGCATGGTGCAGAGGATCAACGTGGAGGCGATAGATGTGGACGAATCCATTGAGGAGCTGACGCGGCGGTTCGTCGACACACAGTATTCGAGGATATTCGTGTGGGAGGGATCGATCGACAACATCATAGGTTATGTGGGCGTCAAAAGCCTTTTCGGACAGCCAGCCACGATTCACGAGGCGATGAAAAAGGTGGACTATGTACCCGAAACCATGCCCGCGCAGGAGTTGATGAACGACCTGATAAAGCGACACGGGTGGATCGCGGTGGTGATCGACGAGTTCGGCGGAACGGCCGGGGTAGTGTCGCTCGAAGATATCCTGGAGGAGATATTCGGCGAGATTGAGGACGAACACGATGTGCCCGAGAGTGTCGAAAAAGCGGTTGGCAACCGCGAATGGGTGTTGTCGTGTTGGTTGGAGGTGGACTACCTCAATGAGAAGTACGATCTTGGCATTCCGGAGAGCGATGAGTACGACACGCTGGCAGGATACATCATTCGAGGTTACGAAGATATTCCGCCGCAGGGCGAGGTGATAACGCTCGGGGGGCGGCACGAGGTGAAGGTGCTGAGGCGCACGTCGTCGAGAATTGAACTTGCGCGGGTGCGGATTATCTAAATATTTTTGCTACATTTGCCAGCTAAATAGCGCTATTTGAAGGTAAATTCCTCACATGCGTTCGGAATGACAGAAAACTAATTCGTAATTAATAATATGGCTACGCTCAACACTTTAAGAACCAAAGGAGCGCTCATTCTCACCATCTTTATCGGTGTGGCGCTCATCGCTTTCCTGTTGCAGGACCTCACCAGCGCCAGCAGTGTTTTCCAAAGCCGGAAAAACATGGTCGGCTCGATCGACGGAAACAACATCGACTACATGGAATTCGTGGCCGAGCACGAACGCCTCGAAGGGGTCATTCAGGCTATGTACGGCCGCTCGTCGTTGAACGCTGCCGAGATCGACCAGGTTTACAACATGACCTGGGATTCGTACATCCGCCGTTACGCCTACGAACCGGGGTACAAACGGCTCGGGATCGAGGTCGGCGAGGCCGAGCAGATCGACATGGTGAAGGGCACTTATCTCTCGCCCGTAATCCAGTCGCTCTTCGCGTCGCCCACCACCGGGGCCGTCGACCAGATGATGCTGGCGCAGTTCGTCGCCACGCTCGACACCGACGCCACAGGAATGATGCCCGCGATGTGGGACTACGCCAATGATGAAATGGTGAGCGAGAGGAGCATGTCGAAATATGTTGCGCTGGCTCGCGGCGGCGCTTTCGTCAACGACCTCGAAGTGGCGAAGGGTGTGGCCGCCGCCAACAATGTGTACAACGGACGGTATGCCATGATACCCTTCACGTCCATTGCCGACTCGCTGGTGGAAGTCTCGTCGGCCGAGGTGCGGGCCTATTACAGAAAAAATAAGGAGGTGTTCCGGCAAGGTGCGGCGCGCGACGTCGAGTATGTGTCGTGGGCGCTGGCTCCCTCCGAAGCCGACTTTGCCGAGGCTGCCGATCACGTCAACGGACTGGCCGAAGAGTTTGCCGCCGCCGAAGACCCCATGCAGTATGCCTCGCTCAACTCTCACGATCGCACCGATCCCGGTTACTACACCGAGGCGCAGTTGATGGGCGACCAAAGGGCGATCGCTTTCGGTGACAGATGGGGCGAAATGGCTGGGCCGACGCTTAATGGTACCGTCTACACACTGTCGAGGGTGGCCACCGAACGCATGTTGCCCGACTCGGTAGGGGCGCGTCATATTCTGCTCCCCTTGGGGTCGACTTCGGCAGACAGCCTCGTGAGGGCTATCCGCGGTGGTGCCGATATCTTCACGTTGGCTCCGCTCTATTCGATCGACCAGATGATTGACTTGGGCCGGTTTCCGCCCGAAACGATGGTGGAGCCTTTTGCCGAGGCCACGATCGCCGCAGGTGCGAACGATGTGTTTACAGTCGATACTCAGTATGGCACACACGTCGTGCAGATGACCTACAAGGGTGCGCCGGTACGTAAAGTGCAGATCGCGTCCGTCGTGTATAACGTGGAACCGAGCGCCGTAACCGAACAGGCTGCATACAGTCAGGCTCGCGACTTCCTCGCCGCCGCCGCCGGGTCGAAAGAGAAATTCGATGCCGCCGTTACTTCGACCGGGGTCTCGCCGCGCGTGGCGACCATCGGCTCGAACGAACGAAATGTGATGGGGCTTAACGATTCGCGTGAACTCGTGCGTTGGAGCTTCAATACCAAGCCCGGTGTCGTGTCTCCTATCATGGAGATGGACGGTAACTATGTATTGGCTGTCGTGACCGGTGCGCGTGAGGCCGGTATCGCCGATGTTCAGGACGTGGCGCAGGGGATTTTCCAGCGTCTGAGGAACGAAAAGAAAGCCGCGATGCTTACCGCGCAGATGACGGGCAAATCGGTGGACGAAGTCGCTGCAATGACCGGTGCGACTTCCGGCAACGTGGAAGGTCTGCGCACGAATGTGTTCTACGACACCAATTTGGGTGTCGAGCCCGCCGCGATAGGTGTTTTCGCAGGCCTGTCTGCCGGGGCCGTGTCGAAACCTGTGGTCGGATTCAGCGGGGTGTATGTCGTTTCGGTGACCTCGGTCGATGTCGCCGCCGCCGATACTGCGGCCACCGACGCCAGCGAACGGGTGCGTATCGAAGCCGAAGCCGAATCGACACTTCCGCAACGCCTGTTGCAAGCACTCAACGACGGCAGCGATATTAAGGATTATAGGGCGAAGTTCTTCTAAATAATCCTC
>JAITWC010000164.1 GCA_031285485.1 Alistipes sp. | reverse complement strand
ATCGAATGCTATCTGTGACATGCTGTCGCTGTTAGTGTGTTGTTCCCACAAAGGTAGCGACGATCTCATATTTACATTCTCTTTGGCGGCTTAAGTCGTCATGGGTGTTTCCATAGCTTATTCAGGTTTGCAGTGATCTGTAAGGAAAAATTATTTCGCCGCGGCCGTTGCCGTCCATAGGTTAGATGGATATTCGCCTGCGGCGATCATCTGACGTAAACGTTCTTCGACCAATGGCTTATCGGCTTTGTAGGTAACGCCGAACCACACCGAGTCGGTGGGCAGCACCTTCATGCTCGCCACTCCACGTTTGATGAGGTTGTCGACCATCAGCGGGATGTAGAACTCGGCCTTGAGGTTGCCTGCGTTCCCGTCGAGAAAGGTTTTAAAGTACGCCTCGCTGTGGGCAAAATAGTCGGGCGTAAAGCCGAACATGTTCATCGACACGGGGGTTCTGTCGGCCAGCGGCTGCTGCGACCCGTCGGCGGGGGCGACAAAGATGACCTGTCCGTCGACCCGACGTTCAATGCCGTGACATTCGGTCATTGAGGTGAGGTTACCGTCGGCGTCCTCGCTGCACACACCGCGCGACACGGCGCCGTTGTCGCTCAACGTGTTGGAGATTCTGAAGCCCACCATAGCGTATCTGTCGCGCGACCCGTGCAGCCTCCGGAGATATTCTCCCAGCACGGCGAACGAGTCGCGGCCATAGAAGTCATCGGCGTTGATCACGGCGAAAGGCTCGCGAACGACCCCCGCCGCCATCATCACAGCGTGGTTTGTTCCCCACGGTTTTTCGCGCCCCTCGGGCACGGAGTATCCTTCGGGCAAGTAATCGAGTTCCTGGAACACGAATTCGACGGCTATGCGTCCGCCGAACCGCGCGAGCGAGAACACCTCGCGGAAATCTTTCTCAAACGAGTGGCGGATCACGAACACCACCTTTGTGAATCCGGCGCGAATGGCGTCGTAGATCGAATAGTCGATGATGGCCTCGCCCGACGGGCCCACTCCATCCATCTGCTTCAGAGAACCGTAGCGCGAGCCCATACCGGCGGCCAGCACCACAAGTGTCATATCTTTCATAACAATAAATAGGGTATTAAGTCAGTTTAATGCCCACAAAGATAACATTTTTATTTACCTTTGTGAGAAATATGTGTGAGAAACTGAAAAAATGGTGGCGCGGTTTCGTGGACAATCAAAAGCTTGCCATTCTGGATGGCGATGACGGCTCCACGAAATGGTACATGTACATCTCGCCTGTACATGTGGTGATAGGCCTGCTCACCCTCGTGCTTGTCATCATCACGGTGGTGGTGCTTGTGGTGGCCTACACTCCGGTGATGGACACCATTCCGGGCTATCCGGGCCAGCGCTCACGCGAGACTCTCATGGCGGGCATCACGCGCCTTGACTCACTCGAACGCGAGATGACCAACCTAACGGTTTACAGCGAGAACATCGACCTGATCATGCAGGGCAAAACGCCCGTCGTGAGAGACGCCACGCGCGTGGGCGATTCGATAAGCGTACAGGACAAGACCCTCATCCCGCGCAACGCCGCCGACTCGGCCCTGCGCGCTCGCATGGAGGGCGACGGGCCATTGTCGTTGGCCGGTTCGGCCGCCGCGGGGCGTTCGCAGGGTGTCGAACCTGGCCTTGTGGCTCCCGTCCGCGGTCTTGTGCAGCGGCAGTTCAGTCCCGTCGACGGAATGTACGGAGTGGAGATCGGCGCGGCCAACCAAAGCCCCGTCGTGGCGGTGAAGGACGGCACGGTCATTCTCAATGTTTGGACTTCGGGCGAGGGGTGGTTGGTGCAGATTCAGCACGCCGACAACCTCGTGTCGATCTACCGGCGCCTCACCGAATCGTCGCACGCGGTGGGTACACGGGTCAAGGCGGGCGAGAGCATCGGAGTGGCCGGGCCGCTCGTGTTCGAACTTTGGTACGACGGCACGGCGGTCGATCCACTCAACTATATCGTTTTTTAAGGCATGGGCAGGCAGAGGATCGCGGTGTTGGGGGCGACAGGGTCTATCGGCGAGCAGACCATAGAGATATTGAAGTTATGCCCCGAGCGATTCGAGCCGACTGTGCTGACGGCCCGGAGCAATTGGCGGAGGCTTGCGCAGCAGGCCCGCGAGTTGGAACCCGACAGCGTGGTGATCGTCGAAAAAGAGTTTTATGAGCCGCTCAAACAGGCCCTCTCCGACCTGCCGATAAAGGTCTGGGCGGGGGAAGAAGATGTAGCCGCGGCCGCCGGTGCGGGAAACGTCGACGTGGTGGTGAACGCTTTGGTGGGTTTCGCCGGACTCGTGCCCACGGTGCGCGCAGCCGGGGGAGGCAAAAAGATCGCCCTCGCCAACAAGGAGAGCCTCGTGGTGGCAGGCGAACTCGTGATGCGCCTGGCGAAAGAGAACCGCGCGCCCATCATCCCGATAGATTCCGAACACTCCGCAATTTTCCAATGTCTCGTGGGCGAGGCGTCGCCTCCCCGCCGCGTGATTCTCACAGCGTCCGGAGGGGCATTGCGCGACATGCCCCTCGATCGGCTCGCCACGGTGACGGCGGCCGAGGCGCTGGCGCACCCCAACTGGAAGATGGGCCCAAAGATCACCATAGACTCGGCGACGCTCGTCAACAAGGGCTTCGAGGTGGTGGAGGCAAGGTGGCTGTTCGGCCTCGCGCCGGAGCAGATCGACGTGCTGATCCACCCCGCCTCGATAGTCCACTCGATGGTGGAGTTCGCCGACGGAGCGATCAAGGC
>JAITWC010000160.1 GCA_031285485.1 Alistipes sp. | reverse complement strand
TGCGCGAAAGACGATATGCTTCTCAAGGAGTGTAGAGGTTCACGACAAATTGATCGGAGTGTACATCGAGAAACACTACTACAAATCAGGCGCATTCAGCTAACTTGAAGCAACACCATAAATATACGTGGCAGACAGAGAAACCCCAAACCCAACATGGATCAAACAAGTTAATCCTAATTATGTTTCAAACGAGCCGTATCGAAAATTGCACGATGTGGCTCGTTTTTGTCGGTGGGTGAAAAATCTCGCCTCACTGTGTGGTTCCTAAGCAAAGAAATATTACCTTTGTCGAAGTAACAAGAGTTGTTTGAAAAGCGTGAAAAACAAAGTGAATCAGAGCACTTTACCCCTTACTTATCCGTTGCCCGTTCTCGAGCGAAGGTCTTTTATCTAACTTGCTGTCAGTAAATTATCTGCTAGCTATCTCAAAGATAATAAATCTATCTTAAATTACCAAACCCCCCATCTTTTTTCGCATTTTGTTTGCAGAAACAAAAATAATCAATTAATTTTGCACCTGCAAACCCTGGGTCAGGTGCTTGTGCTTGGTGGTGCGTGTTTGGAAGTACTGAGCTATGGTGTAATGGTAACACTGCAGATTCTGGATCTGCCTTTCTTGGTTCGAATCCAGGTAGCTCAACTAACAAAAAGGCATTGCGCTAATAGTCAGCGCAATGCCTTTTTGTTTGGATTGTTTTTAGGTCGTTCGCGTTAATCTTCCCCACCCACAAACACCATCCCGCACCCACCCGTGGATATGGCGGGACACTCCTCGGGAACTTCGGCAACATCATCTCCGTCACCCCATGAGCACATCCCCGCGAAGCCTTTGATCCGTGGGCGGTACTGAGGCTTTGGTGGGTAGTAATCCGGGCGATCGGTGATTATGTAGTTGTACTCCGTCATATCTTCCCTATCATTTCAATAAACACTCTGTCCTTAGCTGAAACAAGGTCATCATACTTGTGCTGTTGGATATTTCGGATAAACGTACTACTTCTCGACAACAACTTTTATGTTTTTTGAAGCTTCAACTAAACGTGTCACTTTACACCGCTTTTAAGGGGGCAATTTCAGCGGTTTTTCCAAATACCACATTTAATTTCGTATCTTCGCGGCCGTTATGGGTGTGAAACTTTACAGACACGATGGGCCGTTCGAGCTGGAGTGCGGCGGAGTACTACCGGAGCTGGTGATCGCGTACCACACATTCGGGGAGCGGCGCGGCGACAATACGGTGTGGGTGTGCCACGCTCTGACCGCCAACAGCGACGTGAGCGACTGGTGGCCCGGCACGGTGGAGGCGGGGCGATTTCTCGATCCGGCCGTGTACTTCACCGTGTGCGCCAACATCCTCGGTTCGCCCTACGGCACCACCGGGCCGATGAGCACCAACCCCGCCACCGGCGAGAGGTGGTACGGCGATTTTCCGTTCGTGACGATGCGCGACATGGCGCGCGCCAATCTGCTGCTGGCCGACCACCTCGGCATCACCCGCGTGCGTGCGGCGGTTGGGGGGTCGATTGGAGGATTTCAGGCGCTCGAAATGGAGCTTCTGCGCCCGAGATTCGCCGGGAGATTGGTGGTTGCGGTATGCGGTGCCCGGACCACCCCGTGGGACATAGCCCTCAACGAGAGCCACCGCATGGCCATCGCCGCCGACTCCACCTGGGGCGAGCGCCGGCCCGACGCCGCACGGCGCGGACTGGCCGCGGCGCGGTCGATAGCCCTTCTGTCGTACCGCGGGTCGCTGGCCTACAACGCCACCCAACGCGATCCCGACGACACCCTCAGGCGCACCGGCCACCGTGCCGCGACCTACCAGCGTTATCAGGGCGAGAAGTTCATCCGCCGTTTCGACGCCTATTCTTACTGGACGATAACCGAGGCGTTCGACTCCCACGACGTGGGGCGCGACAGGGGCGGCGTGGAGTCGGCTTTGGCGCGCATCGCATGCCCGGTGCTGGTTGTCGGGATCACGAGCGACATCATCATTCCGCCGGTCGAGCAGCGATTCCTTGCGGGCGCGCTGCCGCGTGGCGAGATGCGGCTCATCGAGAGCGACTTCGGCCACGACGGATTCCTGGTCGAGCACGAGAAACTCAACGCAATCATCAAACCGTTCCTTGAGAAATGAAACGGTTATGACACTCGAATCCGCCCCACTGGGCATTAAAATATATAAAATGAGTCGGCAGATAAATCTCTATACAACGGACGAAAACAAAACAATGCTTGCAAATGTTTTAGGCAGTGTGTTTGGACGGTTGGCAGTTATACCGTATTACAAAGGAAGTTTTTTCTGAATTTGACATAAAAACAGACACAAGAAAATTTATACTTGGCGGAAGAAAGTCGTGAAAATGATATTTTATTTCCGAAACGTTGTCTTCTTACTCTCTTTTTGTAATGGCCAAACTGCGCGATTCACCCACGTCCTGTTCCCTGCGTCCGCCGTGTGAAGAAGCGGTGGCGGACGTTAAGTTATCCGAGGTGCTTTTTTATCTCGGCGGTGGCCTCCTCATAGCCCGGCTTCTCCAAAAGCGCGAACATGTTGCGCTTGTAAGCCTCGACACCCGGCTGGTCGAACGGGTTGACCCCGAGCAGATAGCCGCTGATGCCGCACGCCTTCTCGAAGAAGTAGACCAGTTCGCCGAGCGATGCGGCGTCGATGCGCTGGATCTCGATGCGGATGTTGGGCACCCCGCCGTCGACGTGCGCCAGCATCGTGCCGAGTTCGGCCATGCGGTTCACCTCGCCGATGCTCCGGCCTGCCAGAAAGTTAAGGCCGTCTCCGTCGTTTGCCGCGCGCTCTATTGTCACGCTGTTGTGGGATTCGGCGACGCTTATGACCGTCTCGAACAGCGTGCGTTCGCCCTCCTGAATATATTGTCCCATCGAGTGGAGGTCGGTCGAGAACACCACCCCGGCAGGGAAGATGCCCTTGCCCTCTTTGCCCTCGCTCTCGCCGTAGAGCTGTTTCCACCACTCGGCGAAGTATTGCAGACCGGGTTCGTAGGCGGCCAGCAACTCGATCTTGTAGCCTTTCCTGTAGAGCGCGTAGCGCGCGGCGGCGTAGATGGCGGCGGGGTTATGCGCGAAGGGCACTCCGGCGGCAGTGGCTGTTTCCATTGTTTGGGCGCCCGTCACGAAAGCGTCAATGTCGATCCCCGCGACGGCCAAAGGCAGCAGGCCCACCGGAGTGAGCACCGAGAAACGGCCGCCCACGTTGTCGGGAATGACGAAAGTTTTGTAGCCCGCGCCGTCGGCCACGCTTTTCAGCGCTCCGCGCCTGGCGTCGGTTATGGCGACTATTCGTTCGGCCGCTCCCGCCGCGCCGTAACGTCGCTCGATCTCCTGTTTGACTATTCGGAAGGCTATGGCGGGTTCGGTGGTGGTGCCCGACTTGGAGATCACCACGGAGGCGAGCGAACGTCCCTCGACGGCTCGCATGAGCGCGGCCATGTAGTCCTCGCTGATGGTGTGGCCGGCAAAGAGGATCACCGGGTCGCGACGCTCTCGTTCGAGCGCGGCGAACGGGTTGCCCAACGCTTCGAGCACCGCCTTGGTGCCGAGATACGAACCGCCTATGCCGATCACCACTACAACCACGGCCAACGAGCGCAGCCCGTCGGCCGTGGCGCGGATGTCGGCCAGAAACTCGGGCGTGATGGACGAGGGAAGCCCCACCCAGCCCAGAAAATCGGAACCAGCCCCCTCGCTGGTGTGGAGCAGTGCGTTGGAGTATTCGGCGTCGGCGCGCAGGGCGTCGAGTTCAGTCTCGGGAACTAAGCCGAGGATATTGCGTATGTCAGGATTTTTCATGGTGCGTTATATCAGTTTGTTTGTCAGATTTCTCATCGTTTTCGACGGCGTGGTGCCTTCGTAGAGGATCGAGTAGACCGCCTCGGCTATTGGCATGTCCACGCCGTGCGCGTCATTGACGTGGCGCACCGTTTCGCTGGCGTAATAGCCCTCGGCCACGCCCCCTAACTCCATCTGCGCCACTTTTACGTGCAGCCCCGTGCCGATCATCAGGCCGAACCGGCGGTTGCGACTGAAGGGCGAGTAGGCGGTCACCAACAGGTCTCCCAGGTAGGCTGACACGTCGGTGTCGCGCCCGGTGCACGGGAACACCTTTTGCAGGAACCGCCGCATCTCCCTCGCGCCGTTCGAAATCAGCACCGAGGCGAAGTTGTCGCCATAGCCCAGTCCCGCGGCGATGCCCACCGACAGGGCGTAGATATTCTTGAGGATCGCCGCGTACTCCACGCCGTGGATGTCGGCCGAGATGGTGGTTCGAATATATTTGGCGGAGAGTTTGTGGGTCATTATTCGAGCGTTGTCGAGATTCTCGCACGCAACGGTTAGGTAGCTCAGCCTTTCGAGGGCAATCTCCTCGGCGTGGCTCGGGCCGCCTATCACTCCGGTGCGTCCCAGTGTGAGGCCGTGGTCACGGCTAAGATACTCGGTGACGGAGAGGTAGTTGCCCGGCACGATGCCCTTGATAGCGCTGATGACAAACCGGTCGGCGAGCGGCACAGTGAGCCCCTCGAAATAGTTTTTGACGAAAGCCGACGGCGCCGCGAATATCACCACGTCGGTCGCTCCAACAACGGCGTTTATGTCGCCCGACACCTCAATGCACTTCGCGTCGAACTCCACGTCGCTCAGGTAACGCGGGTTGCGCCCCTCGCTACGCAGAGACTCCGCCACATCGGGGTTGCGCACATACCACCCCACCCTGTTGCCATTCTCCATCGCACCGCTGTCGGTCAATATCTTAACGAGTCCTGTCGCCCAACTTCCGTGTCCCACCACGGCGCACCGTGAATCTTTCCCCAATACCATTCGTGTCAGTATTTCTGATTTGAAACGTACACAAAATTCCTTTATAATCCTCTAAAAAGCAGATTTTTACCCAA
>JAITWC010000118.1 GCA_031285485.1 Alistipes sp. | reverse complement strand
CCCATGGGGGGAAGTACCATGCATTATGACTCAAGCCTTTCGGAACCATACTCGCAAACAGGTAAAATACACTATACACAGACCGGTCAAACTGTGCGGACATCCGCAAATATAACAGGTTTCAAAATGTCATCACAGCATTATGCCACAAAACTTTGGGGTGAACTCTCGCAGTGACGCCGCCCGCGTCAGATTGCTTCGGGTTTCACCCTCGCCATGACGCGGGGCGGTAGCAAATCGCGCGGTTCGAATGATTTTTACTAAACCTGCGGCACTAAAAAATCAGCCACGGAGACCGGTTGTGAGATGTTTGCAAAAAAAAAATCTACTTTTGCGGCTCGGACCGTGCAAGATTTCGCGTTTGCCCGGTTTGTTAGGACGAAACAAACTCATTTAATATAAACATCATGAAAAGATCAGCATTAATCATCGCAGCCCTCGCCGCGTTCGCCCTCGGCGGGTGCAACATGGTGGGCGGCCCCAACAGTTCCACGGCAACCTTCTCAGTCCGCGTGGAGACGACCGAAGTGGTCGAGACCAACGACGGGGTCGACGTTTACATCACCAAACTCAAGTACAACGAAATGGGCCTCGTTTCCGAAGAGGTCACCACAAAGAACGGGCGGCCTTGGAAGACGACGAAAGATTACGGGTCGGATAATGACAGCGACGGCAACCCCATCCTGTTTTGTACACGCGTCACCACCAACGACGACGGCACCACCGTCACACACAAACTCGTCTCGACGTTCGGAGCTTACCATGGCAACAATCCGCTTGAGACCAAATTCGAAATGCTAACGACCGATGCCGCACCCAGAGCCGTCGAGAGAAGGACCGTGGAGTACAATGGCAATCAGCTCAAAAAATACGAGAGTTGGACTGTGGACGGAGGGACGGTGAGCCGCACCGATTTCCGCTATTCCAACTCGTCCAAGCCCACGCAGACCTTCACCGAAACCCGCGACGGCGAAGCCCCCGTGCGAGTGGGCATAACAACGACCCAGTACGACTCCGATCTCAATCCACTCGAATACAAGATGTACAGGAACATCACCGAAGAGAGCGACTGGGACGGCGAGAGCGGACAGCTGATAGAGGAGAGAGCCGATTACACGACCGAGTTGAACAAAAACAGCTGGACTAACATAAAATACGCATACGACGCCGAGGGAGTCCGCACCACCGCCTCGACGACCGAGGTCGAGAACGAGTACCAAAACATCACCGTCACGTATTATTGATCCACTCCCTTACTCCGCCCGTCCCGGATAACTCTCCAGGGCACGGGCAAGCACTTCGAGGGCGGCAGCGATGTCGCCCTTGTTCAATACGTATGCTATGCGAACCTGTTGCCGTCCGCGCGCGGGCTCGGTGTAGAAACCCGAACCGGGTGCCATCATCACGGTGGAAGGGGTCGAAGATCCCTCGGGGATGTGGCTGAATTCGCTCAGTATCCACTCGCAGAACCGATCCGCGTCGTCAACAGGCAACTGAGCCATAGTGTAGAACGCTCCGCGCGGGGTGGGAGAGTAGACTCCCGGAATGCGGTTGAGTCCCTCGATGAGCAGGTCTCGCCGCGAGATATACTCGTCGTAGATCGCCGCCATGTAACTCTCCGGGGCGTCGACCGAAGCCGCGGCCACGAGTTGCCCCAGCAGCGGGGGCGAAAGGCGGGCCTGCGCCACCTTCATGGCGGCCGCCCTCACCTCGCGGTTGTGGGTCACGAGGGTGCCTATGCGGATGCCGCACTCGGAGTACCGTTTCGACACCGAGTCGACCATCACCACGTTCCGCTCTATGCCCGGCAGGTGCATCGCCGACACGTAAGGCTCGTCGGAGTAGCAGAACTCGCGGTACACCTCGTCGGAGATCAGGAACAGATCGTGCTTGCGAACCATCTCGCCTATCTGCTCCATCTCGCTCCGGCTGTAAAGGTATCCGGTGGGGTTGTTGGGATTGCAGATTATGAAGGCGCGGGTGCGCGGAGTGATGTAACGCTCGAACTCGGCCACGGGCGGCAGCGCGAAACCGTTCTCTATGGAGGCGGGCACGCTCACCACCTTCACCCCCATCTGTTGGGCGAACGATATGTAGTTCGCATATCCCGGCTCGGTCATGATAAGTTCGTCTCCGGGGTCGAGACACGCCAGCAGCGTGAAGTTGATCGCCTCCGACCCGCCGGCCGTGACTATGATCTCGTCGGGGGTGACGGCCACTCCGTTGCGGGCGTAATATTCGACGAATTTGCGGCGCACCTCCAGCAGCCCGTCGCTGGGCGAGTATTCGAGCGTTGCGCGGTCGACGTGGCCGAGCGCGGCGAGTCCTTCGTCGGGGGTGGGGATGTCGGGCTGGCCGATATTGAGGTGATACACTTTCACGCCGCGCGCTTTTGCGGCGTCGGCGAAGGGAACGAGCTTCCGTATGGGTGAGGCGGGCAGTTCGCGGCCCCTCTTCGATATATCTGGCATTGGTCTGGGTTAAATATATGTTTCGAGTAATGTTGCATTCCCTTCGAAAACGATCTCGTCCTGATCGGCGGGTATGAGTATGGTTTTGTCGGCGGTCAGAGTGGCGGAACCTCCGGCAGTGGCGAGTCGCACCTCGCCCGCGAGGCATACATATGTGGTAAACGAATCGCGAGGCGAGAGCGATCTTTCGGCCCTGCCCGCGACATCGACAACGTTTGCGGTAAAATAGGACGACTCCACCAGCAGGGCCGCCTCACCGGTGGGCAGACGCTGCGTGACGCGGCGCACGGGGGCGGCGAAATCTATCGCGTCGAGCGCCCATTCGGTGTGCAGTTCGCGCGGCCGTCCGTCGGCGCCTATCCTGTTCCAGTCGAATATGCGATAATTGACATCGGATGTTTGCTGCACCTCGGCCAGCGCGATCCCCTCGCCTATGGAGTGAATCGTTCCGGCGGGAATGAAGAACGCGTCGCCCGGTTCGACGGGCACTTCGTTGAGCAGTCCGCCCACAGATCCGTCGGCCACGGCGGCGGCGTAGTTCTCGCGCGTCACCCCCTCGCGGAAACCGATGAAAAGCCGGGCTCCCGGCTCGCGTCTCAGAATGTACCACAACTCCGTCTTGCCCCACGCTCCGTGCCTCGCGGCAGCTATCCCGTCGGTGGGATGCACCTGCACGGAGAGCCGCTCCCGGGCGTCGATTATCTTGACGAGCAGCGGGAACTCCCCGCCGAAACGTTCGAACACCTTGTCGCCCACCAGATCGCCCATGTACACCTCCACGAGCTCGTCGAGCGGGTTGCCGTCGAGCATTCCTCCCTTCACCACCGACACGTCGCCCTCGACGGCCGACACGGTCCAACTCTCGCTGCCCCAAAGCGGTTTTTTGACCCGGGGCACAAACTTCAACGGATAAAGCATGGGGCGAAGATAAAAAAAATATACTAAATTTGCGCCTCACCCGTTGAACTCTCAAAAATACCGAACTGATATGACCGCTCAAGTGAACATCAAGGAACTCAACGAAAGGATAGAACGCGAAAGCCTGTTCGTCGACACCCTCTCCGCAGAGATGGGCAAGGTGATCGTCGGACAGAAACACCTTGTCGACAGCCTCCTCATCGGGCTGCTCAGCAACGGGCACATTCTGCTCGAAGGGGTGCCGGGGCTCGCCAAAACCCTCGCCATCACGACCCTCGCCGAGGCTGTCGACGCCCGGTTCGCCCGCGTGCAGTTCACCCCCGACCTGCTGCCCGCCGACCTCACCGGCACGCTCATCTACTCGCAGAAGCGCGAGGAGTTCGCCGTGAGAAAGGGCCCGATCTTCGCCAACTTCGTGCTGGCGGACGAGATCAACCGCTCGCCGGCCAAGGTGCAGAGCGCACTTCTGGAGGCGATGCAGGAGCGGCAGGTGACGATAGGCGACGAAACCTACCCGCTGCCCCAGCCGTTCCTGGTGCTGGCCACGCAGAACCCGCTGGAGCAGGAGGGGACGTATCCTCTGCCCGAGGCGCAGGTCGACCGGTTCCTGCTCAAGGTGAAGATATCCTACCCCAGGAAGCAGGAGGAGCGCGACATAGTGCGCATGAACCTCGCCGGGGGAGGATTGCCCCATCCCAACAGGATAGTCGCGCCGGAGGACATCCTGAAGGCCCGCCGCGTGGTCGAGGACGTGTACATGGACGAGAAGATCGAGAAGTACATCATCGACATAGTTTTCGCAACGCGCGAACCGGCCGACTACAACCTGCCGTCGCTGGCGGGGATGATCGGCTACGGCGGCTCGCCCCGCGCGAGCATCTCGCTGGCGAGGGCGGCGCGGAGCTACGCGTTCATCAGGCGCCGGGGTTACGTCATCCCCGAGGACGTGAGGGCCGTGTGCCACGACGTGCTGCGCCACCGCATCGGGCTGACGTATGAAGCCGAGGCGGAGAACATGACGAGCGAGAATATCATCACCGAAATCCTCAACAATGTCGAGGTGCCCTGATCGGCGGCGGTTGCCACGTTGTGGCAAGAGGCAAAACGGTTCCGGCGGCGGTTGCCACGCCGTGGCAAGGAGCAAAACAGTCCCGGCGGCGGTTGCCACGTTGTGGCAAGGGGCAAAACGGTTCCGGCGGCGGTTGCCACGCCGTGGCAAGGGGCAAAACGGTTCCGGCGGCGGTTGCCACGTTGTGGCAAGAGGCAAAACGGTTCCGGCGGCGGTTGCCACGTTGTGGCAAGGGGCAAATTGAAGTGTGTAAGGGTTGCATGAATTGAAAATAGAATGAAAAGGTCGTTCCCGCTTATTGTCCTCCTCTCCGCCGCGCTCTCCGCCGACGGGGAGTGTGCGTTCGCGCCCGATCCGTCGGACAAAACGCCGGGACAGGTGCCGCATTGCCTCTTGACCGGCATCGAAACAGGAACGATGGAATAATCCCGTATGGACGACAGCGCAAACATATTCCGCCAGGTGCGGAAAATCGAGATCAAGACCCGCGGTTTGTCGCGCGAGATATTCGCGGGGCAGTACCACAGCGCCTTTCGCGGCCGGGGCATGTCGTTCAGCGAGGTGCGCGAATACCGCACCGGCGACGACGTGCGCGACATCGACTGGAACGTGACCGCCCGCTCGTCGAAACCCCACATCAAGATATACGAAGAGGAGCGGGAACTGACCGTCATGCTGTTGGTGGACGTGAGCGCCTCGTCGTCGTTCGGCACCACGGGCCAGACAAAGAAGGGGCTCCAGGCCGAGATCGCCGCCGTGCTCGCTTTCTCGGCGAACCAGACCGGCGACAAGGTGGGCTGCATGATGTTCAGCGACAGGGTCGAGAAATTCATCCCGCCCAAGAAGGGACGGGCGCATATCCTCGCCATCGTGCGGCAACTGTTGGAGTTCACACCCGAGGGACGCGGCACTTCGCTGGCCGAACCGCTCAGGCATCTGTCGAACGCGCTGCCCAAACGGTCGACGGCGTTCGTGCTGTCCGACTTTCTGTTCCCCGCGGACGACGAGCAGCCGCTCCGCGACGCGCTGAAGATCGCAACCGGAAAACACGACGTGGTGGCGGTAAGGGTCGACGACCGGCGCGAGGGCGAGATGCCCGACGTGGGGATAGCCGAGTTCCTCGACACCGAGACGGGACGCAAAGTGTGGATCGACACCTCGTCGCGCGCCGTGCGCGAGGGTTACGCCGCCGCCCACGCCGCCCGCGTCGAGGCGATAACCGCCCTGCTGAAACACTACAAGGTCGACACCGCCTCGTGCCGCACCGGCGAGGACTATGTGGCCGAACTCGTAAAACTTTTCAATAAACGATGAGGCGTCTGTCCATATTGCCGGCGGCGATGGTTGCCGTCGGAACGGCGGTGGCGCAGGAGCCGGGAACACCGAAAGTGACCGCCGCGTTCGAGCGCGACAGCATATTGATCGGCGACCAGTTCTCGCTCGAAGTAAGGGTCGACAAAGACATTATGCAGTGGGTCGATTTCCCCGACCTGGCCGGAGGCGAACAGCCCGAGGGAGTCGAGATCCTCGTCGACTATCCGGTCGATACCCTCGCCGTCGAGGGGCGGCGGCAGACCATAGCCAAACGCTGGCTGATGACGATATGGAACGAGGGCAACTACAACATGGGCCGACTCCCGGCACTCTACCTCGACAAGAACATCGTCGACACCCTTTGGACGGCCGACAGCCTGCGGATAGTGGTGAACACATTCGACATCGACCTCGAAAAAGATCAGCCCCACGACATAAAACCGCCAGTTGCGGTACCGTTGCGGTTAGGCGAGTTCAGCGGCTGGCTGGTGCTCGGGCTGGGAGTGGCCACGCTGCTCGCCGTCGGGATATGGCTGCTTATAAAATACCGCGGGCGCATACCTCTGTTGGGTGGCTCGGCGCCGCCGCTGTCGCCACACGTGGAGGCCATCCGGCGGCTCGAAGCACTGCGTAACCAGAAACTCCCGCAGAACGGGCGGCATAAACAGTATTACAGCGGCATCACCGACATACTGCGGACCTACCTCGACCGCAGGTTCGGCATAGGGGCGATGGAGATGACCTCGGCCGAGATAATCACAGCTATCGAGGTGCCGCGCGCCGCCGGTGAGGTCGACGACAAACGGTTCGACGACCTGCGGGGCCTGTTGCAGACCGCCGACCTCGTGAAGTTCGCAAAGTGGGTGCCAGACGAGGCCGACAACGACAAGGCTTACTTCGACGCCTACTATTTCGTCGAGGAGACCAAGGCGGTGATCGAAGGACAGGCCGAGGAGAGCGAAAAAGAAATATGATAAAACGGTTGATATACGGTGGGTTGGTGGCTGCCGCCCTGTTGGGTGCGGCGGACGGCTTCGCGCAGAAGTTTCCCGAGCGGCGGGAGACCCGTCAGGCGACGCGGCTCTACGACAAGGGCGACTTTACCGGAGCCGAGACCGGCTACCGTCGCGCGCTGGAACTGAATCCCGATCTGAGGGAGGCGGCGTTCAACCTCGGCGGCGCGATGTGGAGGCAGGAGAAGGCGCAGGAGGCGGCCGACGCGTGGATGGGCATCGCGGCCGACTCGCTTGCCCCCGCCCCGATGGTGTCCGCCGCGAGCTACAACATTGGCAACGCCGCCCTCGCCGGTCAGCAGATCGACGCCGCCATCGAAGCCTACAAACAGGCGCTCCGCATCCGCCCCGACGATATGGAGGCAAAGTTCAATCTCGCCTACGCCCAAAAAATGAAACAGGAGCAGGAGCAGGGGCAGCAACAAAACGACGATCGGAACGACCAAAACGATCAGGGCGGAGGAGACCGGAACGATCGGGATAATCAGGATCAGAACGGCGACGATCAAAACAACGACCAAAACAAGGATCAAAATAACGACCAAAACGATCCGAACAACCAGAACGATCAGAATGGCGAGGGTGATCAGAACGATCAAAATAATCAAAACGGCGGCGGTGACCAGCCCCCACCCCCATCGGGCCAAGGCCAGGCACAGGGAGCAATAGACTCCCGAGCCGCCGAACAGATGCTCGACGCAATGCAGGCCGCCGAGGACGACACAAGAGAAAAGGTAAACGCCCGCGAAGTGCAGGTCGGCGCAAGAAGTGGAAAAAATTGGTAGGATGATGACTTTCGCAAATCCCGAATTACTGTGGCTGTCGGCAGTTGTGCTACCGATGGTGGCGTGGTACATCCGCCGCGTGAGGAAGGGCGGTGCGGCGGTGCGTATCTCCACCGTCGACACCCTCGTGGCGGCAAGGCGGCGAACCGTGCGTTACTACCTGCGCCACGTGCCGTTCGCGATGGTGTGCGGCGCGGTCGTGCTGATGATAGTTGCGCTCGCAAGGCCCCAAACGGCGGAAAGCGGGTCGTCATCCACCACGCGCGGGATCGACATAGTGCTGGCGATCGACATCTCTGGCAGCATGCTCGCCCGCGACTTCAACCCCGACCGCATTGCCGCCGCCAAACATGTGGCCGCAAACTTCATCGCCGACCGCACGGGCGACCGGATCGGCCTTGTGATCTTCGCCGCCGAAAGTTTCACCCAAAGCCCACTCACCACCGACAAGGCCACGTTGCTCAACCTGCTCGCCCGGGTGCGCACCGGCATAGTGGAGGACGGCACGGCGATAGGCAACGGCCTCGCCACGTCGATCAACCGGCTGAGGGAAAGCGAGGCCGCGAGCAAGGTGATAATCCTTCTGACCGACGGGGTGAACAACCGTGGCCAGATCGCCCCCTTGACCGCCGCCGCGATTGCCAGTTCGCTCGGCATCAGGGTCTACACCGTCGGGGTGGGCACGCGCGGAATGGCCCCATATCCTACCTTTGACCCGTGGGGCAACTACGCCGGACTCGTCAACGTGCCCGTCGAGATCGACGAGGCGATACTCACCGACATAGCCTCCGAAACGGGAGGACAGTACTTCCGCGCCACCGATGACCGCTCGCTTCAGGCGATCTACGACCGCATCAACGAGATGGAGACCAGCGTCGTGGATACCAACGAATTCACCCGCCACAACGAACTCTTCGGACGGTTCGCCCTGTGTGCGCTGGCGCTGTTGGTGGCCGAGTTTTTACTTCGAGTTATGTACTTAAGGCAAATACCATAAATGTTTCGTTTCGCACATCCCGAATACTTCTGGCTGTTGGCGGTGATCCCGCTGCTGGTCGTGGTCTACGCTTGGTCGGTGTGGCGGCGGCGGCGGTGGTTGGAGCGGTTCGGCGATCCGGTGAGAATTGCGGCACTCGTGCCCGACGCCTCGCCCGGACGGCATTTCACAAAATTCGTGATGCTCCTCGCCGCGGTGTCGCTGCTGGTCGTTGCGCTGGCGCGTCCGCAGTTGGGCAGCAAACTGAAGGAAGTGACGGTGAGCGGGATCGAGATGATGTTGGCGGTCGACGTGTCGAACTCGATGCTGGCCGAAGATTTCGAACCCAACCGCCTTGAGAGGACAAAATACGCCATCGGCCGCCTGTTGGAGGGGCTGCGACAGGATCGGGTGGGCCTCGTGATCTTCGCGGGCGACGCTTATGTGCAGTTGCCCATAACGTCGGACTACCGCACGGCGATGGGATTTGTGAGGCAGATCACCCCAACGATGGTGTCGCGCCAGGGCACGGCCATTGGCGCGGCGATTGATCTCTCGGTGAGTGCTTTCTCAAGCGACAGCGAGGGCAGCCGCGTGATAATCCTGATAACCGACGGCGAGAACCACGAGGACGACGCGATGGCCGCCGCCGAACGCGCCGCCGAAAAAGGAATCAAAATCTACACCATAGGTATCGGTACCCCCGAAGGGGCGCCGATCCGCGTGGGCGACGATTTCATTCGCGACGAGAACGGCGACATGGTCGTCACCCACCTCGATGAGGCGGGCCTGCGTCACATCGCCCTCACCACGGGCGGGGCCTACATCCGGTCAAGCAGCCAGAGCGTCGGCCTAACCGAGATCATAGCAAAGATAAACGAGACGGAGACAAAAGAGTTCACCGCCCAGATGTTCGACGAATACGACGAGCAATACCGCCTGTTCGTCGCCGCGGCGCTCGTGTGCGTGCTGCTGGGCTGGCTGATCCAGACCCGCAAAAACCGCCTCCTCGCCCGGTTCAACATCTTTCACACCCGTTGATAGCTGAAAAACGGTAAAAGAGGCCCTTTAAAAACGGTCGAAATTGACCACGTGAGTCGATGTTTGCAAAAGCACAAAAGTAGTTGTTCAGATCGGGGTCTTTTTGGATGAGATTTATCCCGGTGCCGTGAAAGGCGTTTTTGCAAGAAGAACACCGAACAACACCGCCGAACAGACCTGCACCACAAATACTTAACTTTATTCATCCGTGTTTTGCCGTTTTTACGAGGTATTTTTATTACCTTTGCCCCCGGTAACGAAAAAAAGACACGGTGCGATGGCCGAGTGGTTAGGCTCAGGTCTGCAAAACCTGCTACAGCGGTTCGAATCCGCTTCGCACCTCTCAGACCAAGTTAAGAATATCATCCCGAAAGGTGGCATTCTTACATGCGGCGGGACGAAAAAAGAGGGACCGGAACGACTCCGCGCCGCCCCGGTTCCCGCCAAACCAGTC
>JAITWC010000101.1 GCA_031285485.1 Alistipes sp. | reverse complement strand
TATGGGCCCTTACAAATAGTCCTGCGACTATTGGGTGTTTTTTTGCTTCTGAAAGAACGTCTACTTTTACTTCCGGTTTCCCGCCGTTTCGGGGTGTCAAGTCCCCGGATTATGAGTCACCGAAATCGAGGTGACATCCATTATCATTCCATTGCATCTATTCGCCTAAAGTGTGTAAGGCCAGTCATTTCGATGACAACCTTGACCACCCCTTTTTTTCATCCGTTATCATCCGGAAACATCTATTGGCATTTCCTGTTCCACCAGATGTTCCACCACTCCCATTCTTCGTAAACCCCGTGACAACCGCCTGTACCTCCGGTATAACGTGTATCCTTACGGTGTCACGCATGACCACACGCTTGGTGGTGCGCCGCAATCTTCGTAATCTTGCCGAACGGACGGTTTATCCAAAATGTTCCACCGGTTGTTCCGCACAAAAGTAGTCATATAACTTTAAAAAACAATACCATGTATAAACATTAGGTTCACGGGGTGACGATCTTGACGATACTTGAGAAGAGCAAAGCTCAAAATTGCTTTTTTAATGATTAACTTTGAAGTAGTCAGCAGATAAACGCTGATTGTACGTTAGATAAAAGACCCTCGCATGATGACAGGCAACGGATAAGTAAGGCGTAAAGTGCTCAGAGACAAGTAGTGGCTCGGGTGTGCCATTCTTACCAAAACCAACGGGGACTGAGCCAATGCTCAGTCCCCGTTTTAGTCCCGTGTTTTTGCAAGCGATTGAAAATCCTCCCCCTGCATCGTGGAGAATACGAGAGTCGAACTCGTGACCTCTTGCATGCCATGCAAGCGCTCTAGCCAACTGAGCTAATCCCCCAGATTTTCGAGAGGGCAAAGGTAGATAAAAAAAAACTATTTCCAAATCGTGGCCCATGAATTTTTCAGATAGGCGGCTATTACCGCTGTCAGTGCGGCGGTCTCGGTGCGCAGGCGGCTCTCTCCGAGCGTAACGGGGGTGAAACCGTTTTGCATGGCCAGCGCCACTTCCTCTTCCGTGAAGTCACCCTCGGGACCTATCAGTATAACGGTGTCGGTGGCGGCCGGCAGTACCTGTGTGATCGGGAGCCGTTCCGCATGGCCGAATCCGCCGCGACCGTCTCCGCCACCCCGGCAGTGTGCGATCAGTTTTGTGCCTTCGAACGGGCGGGTCGCCACGTCGCGGAAGGGTGTAAGGGGGGCGAGTACGGGTAGATACGCCTTGAGCGACTGTTTCATGGCGCTGACCAGCACCTTTTCGGCGCGGTCTGGACGGAACACACGCCGCTCGCTGTTGGCGCATTCGAGCGGCACTATGGCGTCGATGCCGACCTCGGTGGCTTTTTCGAGGAACCATTCGAACCGGTCGCCGTTTTTGGTTGGCGCAACCCCCATCGTGAGCCGGCAGGGGCGGGCGCCGAATCCGCGGGTCTCGTCCTCGATGCGCAACACGCATCCGCGCGGGTCGGGCCGCTCGATCCGCGCGGTGCAGAGCGTGCCGCGACCGTCCACCAGATGGAGCGGGTCGCCGGCACCGAGGCGCAAAACCTTAACGGCGTGGCGGCTCTCCTCTTCCGACAGGATATGCCGCGGAGAATCTATTTCGGGTGCGTAAAACAGTTGCATAAAACGATCCATCTCTTTAATTTCGCGGCCGCCGGGCCAGAGCAGGCACCGAAACGACTTTTGTGCCCGTTGCGCGGGCTGCGCAAGCACCAAAACAACTTTTGTGCCCGTTGCGCGGGCTGCGCAAGCGCCGAAACAACTTTTTTGCCCGTTGCGCGGGCTGCGCAAGCATCAAAACAACTTTTTTGCCCGTTGCGCGGGCTGCGCAAGCGCCGAAACAACTTTTTTGCCCGTTGCGCGGGCTGCGCAAGCGCCGCCGAAGTCGTTTTGCCCGCCGGGGCGGGGCGCGATCGCAATGTTTTGAAATCGGCGGCGACGGATCAATCGTCCGCGAACTCCATCAACCCGAACCGGTAGGGCGGGTGAACGTCCAGGGCCACGTCGTAGGTGGGAAAGAGCGTCGAGGTCGAACGGAAACGGTCGTCGACGGCGTTCCTGTCCTGCCTCACCGCCTGGAAAGCCCACCGCGTCCCGGCCAGGTCGCGCGTGTTGAAACCACGGAACGCCGCCAGAGGGATCGCATACTCCATCGTCCAGCCTCGGTCGGTGTCGGTGTCGTCGTTCGGCGTTCCGTCCATCGTCACACCCACCTCGTAGGCGGGATTGTAGTCGGGGATGAACACTGTGCGGTTGTCGTGGAACTGCCACAGGACGACGTAATCGTAGCGTGCCTCCACTACGTTCACCTCGAAGCCGTAGTGCATGTGGAGGCTGTCGGGAACGGGCAGGACGAAGAACTCCGCGCAGTCGTCGAGATAGGGACGGCCGTCGAAGGCCCTCTCGCGCGCCGTGATCGACGTGTCCTCGCACCGGTAGAAGAGATAAATGTTGCGTTCGTCCCAAAGCATCCGGAACTCGGTGCGCTGCTTTTCGAGAGGTTCGTCGCGGCGGAAAAAGTAGTCGAACGTCACGGCCCGGGCGTTAGTCCACGCCTCCTCGTCCATCACCCCGTCGGCGACTATGGGCCCGGTTGCCCTTGCCGTCCTGTACACGGGCTGCTCGCCGATCACAAGTTCCTTTCCGGCCTGCGAAAAGGAACCTGCGATGTCGAGCAGCAATATCAAAGCGGTAAGCGCCGCGGTTCTCATTACCTGTTGTAGTCGAATGTCACCACGATCTTTCCGCTGCCGGCGCCGGGCAGAACCTTCATGCTCATCGAGCCGGTTATCCGCGTGCCTTTCCCGAGTTCGGTGAGGTTGTCGACCGTCAGGGTCGGCCGGTCGCCCGTGCCGATAAGCTGCGCGGCGGTCAGTTCTCCGTTCCACAGCACGGGGCCGAACGTGTGGCGGAAAGTGTACACGCCGGGAGTGATGCCTTCGAACACATATTCGTTCACACCTTCGCGGGTCATCTTCCTTTCGATCAGTTCACCGCCCCGGCCCGACGAGCCTCTGGCGAGTTCGATCTCGGCGCCGCGTCCACGGGTCGCGCCGATCGGTTCGCGGTAATAGCCGGTCCCGCTGTCGAACGCCTCGACTTCGAAGAAGTACTCCGGCCCGGTGTTCAGGCTGTGGATGGAGAGGCTGTTGGCGTCGTACACCATGTAGTTGTTGTAGAGTTTATTCGGCTCGATGCCGTAGCGCACCACGTAACCGTCGGCTCCCGCGACGGGCGACCACAGCAGGGACGCGTCGCGGCGGTCTTCGGGGTTGCGCACCACTTTCACACCCCCGACCGCGGTGAATTCGGCCTGGTCGGGGTTGCCGAAGATGCGCAGATCCTTGACCGCGAATTTGCCTTCGTCGTGCGTGAACACGTTGGTCACTTTCACGTACCTTGCACTGACGGGTTCGGGAAGTTCGAAGTAGTCGTGCCTCAAATCCCGGTTGTTGTTGCTCCGGTCGATGAGCATGCGCCAGTTGCTGTTGTCGCCCGACACCTCCACGGTGTAGCACTGGTAGCGGGTGAGGTTCGCGGCGGCCGCGGCTCCACGGCCCACGGCCACGGTCGCTCCGAAACGGTCGAAGTTGACCTGAAGGGCGCGGATGTCGCACTCCTTGCCGAGGTCCATGGTCATGTATTCGCCCGGATTGCCTGTTTCGGCGCACCACGCCGTCATGAAGTTTTCGTCGGAGGCGTTACCGGCCCTGTTGCCTTCGAAGGTCGAGGAGACTTCCACGCGCTTTTTGTTCGACAGCAGCATCCATCCCGTGAAGGCGTTGTCGACCGCGTCTTCCACCACGCCCGGATAATATGTCGGGTAGTCGCCGAAAGCGGTGTTGGAGTACATCGCACCCCGGGCGTCGACCGCGCTGGGGAACATGGCTATCTCGGCGCCGCCCCTGCCGCCGTACCACGCCGGGATCATGCAGATCGTCCACAGTTGGCCGTTCTTGTCGTGGAACGTGCTGCCGTGGCCCGCGCCGGTCACATAACCGGTCGTCTTGTAGGTAAGGGGGTTGTGCGGCGAGTACTCGAACGGGCCCATCGGGCTGTCGGAGACGTAAACACCGTGGGAATACGACAGGAATTCGAGACCGATAGCCGCGTATTGCAGATAATATTTGCCATTGTGTTTGGTGATCCACGGGCCTTCGATCCACGGGTATTCTTCGGGGAAATATTCGCGGTGGTCGAAATAGGGGAATATCAGATCGCCCGTCGTCTTATGTTCGAAACCGTGGTTTTCGTGGTCGCCGAAAAACAGTACCTTCTGTTCGCCCCTCTCCTTAAAGGTTTTCGGGTCGAGCTCCACGACTTTGAACGGCATCAACTGCGACCAGCCCGAATACATGTACAGGCGGCCGTCGTCGTCGAGATACATGTTGGCGTCGCCATACCTGTTGCTGTCGAAGGTACCGGCTTTTTCCCACACGCCGCTCTTGGGGTCGGCGCACGAGTAAACGTCGAACGAGTTCATCGAGCACGCGTACATCTTGCCGTCCATGACAATGACCGACACCACGCCGCCCGGAAAGGTCGGAGCGTCGACGTAGGCCCAGTCCCTGAAGTTACCCGAGAACCAGTATCCCCGGCTTCCGGTGACGAAAAGATAATATTCGTCTTCGTATATCAGCACCACCGGCTCGCCTCCTCTGCGGGCGCGTTCCGAACCCACGACGATGTTGAGCGGGTTTGTGAAAGTGAGCGGTTTGTCTGTTATCCGCACCGTGAAATCGCCCGCACCCGCAGGCTCTGCGGTCGTTGCGGAAGCCTGCCAGCCCGAAGCGATGCAGGTGAAACATAACACTGTTAACAGTTTTGCCGGAAATGAGGGAAATTTATTCATAATTGTTTGATATTTGGTTAAAGTGAGTCCGACGAGATACGATACATGAGGATATACCGGTCAGTTCGGCGTTTCAAGTGTCGCGCAAAGTTATCGATATAACTTGTATTGCCAACGGATTCCCGCAAGTTTTTTCGACCACGCCCGAAAAAATTATCGACCCCCCGCTCGCCGGGCGGGCAACCGAACGG
>JAITWC010000058.1 GCA_031285485.1 Alistipes sp. | reverse complement strand
GAGAACAGCAGGGGACTGACTTTGCGAGCTATCTCGAAGATCAATGACGAACAATAGTCTTTGTCCTGCTGTCTCTGTTTTTTACAACTGTACAACTTTTTCACAAACATAGGATGACGTGTTGCGTCAGCCCTCATTTTCAATTTTCAATTGGCTTTTCCGCCTCCTCCTCCTTTTTTGTGCCGCTTCGCCGGCGGGCGACGATGTTTTCGGTGCGGTCGATGACTTCGTTCCACCGGGCGACCACTTCGTTGTACTTCGCCGTCAGCGTGGCGTCGGTGCCCAGCGAGGCCACCAAGCCCTGCGCGAACAGCATGTCGGCCAACGCCCCGTATGCCGCGTCCACCCCGGCGCGCGCCTCCTTCATCGCGGGCGGCGACTGCCCCGCGCCCTCGTCGAAACGGCTCTCCATCAGTTTTTCGACCGCCACGTTGCGGCGGTCGAGTTCGGTGATCCCCGGGATAAATCTTAAACCTAAAGACCCCTTTCTCGACAACAACTTTTATGCTTTTTGAAGATTCAACTAAACGTGTCAATTTACACCGTTTTTAAGGGGGCAATTTAAGCGGTTTTTCCATTTGGATGACTACGGTAGAGAGGGCTGTCCGACAGATATACGGAGCCATCAGGCGAAGACGAAAGGTCACGTACGTCACCAAACGGTGGCGTATCGTAGCCACGCTCATGAAAATAATCCCCAACTTTATTTACAACAGAATGCTGAACGCTACCAACGGGCAAGGGGATAGTCCGGCCAAAACTCCTTCCGAAATAGCGCGAACAAAAAAACTCAGCAGGGTGGGCAGAATTTTGGGAAAATAACTACCTTTGTCATTGAGTTATTTGACGTGCGAAACCCCGCAAGGAGCGGAAATAAGAACGGTTGCCAAGTCATTACCCCACTCGTCTAAAAATCTAACTAACTCTCTGCATTTGCAAGTGTTGTAATCGGACTGTATATTTGCCCGATGAAAAAGATCGTCCTGTGGATTTTGTGCGCCGTTGTGCTGTTGGGCGGCGCGGCGGCGGGTGCTGTGGCATACGTCGCGAAGTCCGGTGCCGTGGTCAATCCCGGCTCGCTGTACATACCCACCGGCACCGACTACGCCACGCTGCTCGACTCGCTCCGGGCCGGAGAGAAAATTCGTTTCCTGAAGCCTTTCGAACTCTATTCCAAGCGCATCGGCCTCACCGATGATGTCGAGCCGGGCCACTACACGCTGCGAGAAGGGCAGAACATAATCGAGATCGCCCGCATGTTGAACCTCGGCGAACAGACCCCGGTGAACGTCATCGTGCGTTCGTCGCGTCTGCCTGGCCTGCTGGCGGGGCGCGTGGCGACCCAGTTGGAGGCCGACTCGGCCTCGTTGCGCGCCGCCATGCGCGACCCCGCCACGCTGAGCGAATACGGTTTCGAGAACGAACTCCAGATGTTTTCGATCTTCATTCCCGACTCCTACGAGATGTGGTGGACGACCACGCCGCAGGAGTTTGTGGCGCGCATGAAACGCGAGTACGACCGTTTCTGGAACGAGGAACGCCGCGCCAGGCTCGCCCGTACCCGCCTCTCGCGCACGGAGGTGATAACCCTCGCCTCGATCCTCGCGGAGGAGACGCTCAAGACTGACGAGATGCCCACCATGGCCGGGGTCTACATCAACCGCCTGCGCACCGGAATGCCGCTCCAGGCCGACCCGACGGTGAAATACGCTTTGGGCGACTTCGCCCTGCGCCGTATCCTCAACCGCCACCTCAAGACACCTTCGCCATACAACACCTACGTCAACCGCGGCCTGCCGCCGACACCGATAACGATGCCGTCGATAGCGGCGATCGACGCCGTGCTCGACTACAAGGATCACAAATATCTCTATTTCTGCGCGAAGGAAGATTTCTCGGGCTACCATAACTTTGCCGAGACCTACACGCAGCATCTCCGGAACGCCCGCCGCTACACAGCAGAGCTTAACCGCCGCGGGATCAGATAGGGCTGTCGGTCGGTACTGTCCGTTCGGTCGGGGCGGGAGCGGAGAACCGTTCGCGGAAAGCGCCGGCCACCTCACCGGAGACCCAGGTCCAACGCACAACGATGCCGATGATAAGCAACACGGCAAGGGCTATCATCCACTTCTCCTGCGCCGGACGCTCGCGCCACCACCTCGACATCGCTTTCATCGCACTTTAAACGGCATCGTCACCGCCGCCAGATCGTCGTTTGCTTTAGCTATCTTTGCCGCCAGAGAGGTTTTGAACGCGGCGAGCCGTCCTCTGAGCGTGGCATCGGCCGTGGCGAGTATCTGGCACGCAAGCACGGCGGCGTTGTATGCTCCGTCGATCGCGACGGTTGCGACGGGGATTCCGGCGGGCATCTGCACTATCGAGAGCAGGCTGTCCATCCCGTTCACCGAGTTGGCCGACCGTATCGGCACCCCGATCACGGGCAGTGTGGTCGATGCGGCGATCACGCCCGGCAGATGTGCTGCCCCTCCGGCGGCGGCGATTATCACCTCCACCCCCCGGCCGGCGGCCTCGAAAGCGAACGTCGCGACGAGTTCGGGGGTGCGGTGGGCAGAGAGGGCGTTGATCTCGAACGGGATTTCCATCTCGCCCAGAAATTTCGCAGCGGCCTCCATGACGGGCATATCGGAGGTCGAACCCATAATTATACTGACACGCGGTTGCATAGTTTTTCGATTTTAATAGCTAATTTTGCCTCAAAATTAAATAAAAACCGGCAATGTCTCGACATAAGCGCATAAAAATCCACGACCGCGAGTTCCGGGTGCTGATCCCGTCGTCGGAGATAGAGGCTGCGATCGATCGTCTGGCCGCACGCATAAATGCCGACTATGCCGCACGCGCAGCCGTGCAGCCTCCTCTTTTCCTCGGGGTGCTGAACGGCGCGTTCATGTTCGTGGCCGAGTTGTTGCGGCGCATCGAGTTCCACTGCGAGATATCGTTCGTGAAGCTCGCCTCCTACCACGGCCTCGGTTCGTCGGGCAAGATATCGGAACTGATCGGCCTGAAGAACAACGTCGAGGGACGCGACGTGATAATCCTCGAAGATGTGGTCGATTCGGGCGAGAGCATGGAGCATTTGCTGCGTTCGTTGGCCGGTCACCGTCCCGCCAGCGTCGAGATCGCCACGCTGTTTTTCAAACCGGGGGCCTTCACTCGCGACTTTCCGGTCAGGTACCGCGCCATAGAGACCGTAAACGAGTTCATAGTTGGTTTCGGCCTCGACTACAACGAGCTGGGGCGTAATCTCAAAGATATTTATGTCGTCGTCGATGATTAACAACGGGCAGACGCTGCCGCTGGTCGAGGAGTTCTACACGCTTCAGGGCGAGGGGGCGCACACGGGCCGCGCGGCGTGGTTCATACGCTTGGGCGGGTGCGACGTGGGTTGCAGTTGGTGCGACGCGAAGGAGACGTGGAACCCGCGCCTCCATCCGCCCGTGCCGGTGGCCGAGATCGTGCGCCGCGCCACCGCCGACAACCCCTCGCGGGCGGTCGTCGTCACGGGTGGCGAGCCGTTGATCTACCCTCTCGACGCCCTCTGCGACGGGCTTCGCGCGGCGGGGATCGAGACTTTTCTCGAAACCTCGGGGTCGCACCCCTTCAGCGGCACGTGGGACTGGGTGTGTCTCTCGCCCAAGCGCCGCCAACCGCCGCTCGACGGGGCGTGGGCGCGGGCCGACGAGTTGAAAGTGATAATCGAGGAGCCGGACGATATCATCTGGGCCGGGGAGTGCGCCGCCCGCGTTGGCGCCGTCAGCGGTGGCGCCGCCTGCCCCCACACCCGCGCCGCGCAACTGTTCCTCCAACCCGAGTGGAGCCGCCGCGAGGAGGCGATGCCCCTCATCGTGGCGCACATAAAGCAAAACCCGCGCTGGCGCTCGTCGCTCCAGTCGCACAAATACATGCGCATCCCGTGAAAAATATCTTCGGCTGGGTCAACGGCACCCCGCGGGCGCTGGTGTTCGCGTTGCTGGTGGTGTTGGCCGTCGTGTTCGCGCGCGACGTGCTTTCGTCGTGGTACCTTCGGGGTGAGATCGGCCGGCTGAGGGAGCGCCGCCGCGAGCTGATCGACTCGCTCGCGGCCGACAGTGTGCTGTTGAGGCGTTTGGACGATCCCGGGTTTCTGGAGCGTTACGCCCGCGAACGCTACCTGATGCGCCGCCCCGGCGAAGAGGTCTTCATCATTGGCCGGGGCGAGGCCCGGTGAGAGTTCCTATTCGGTGTGGCTTGCGGACCTGGTGGTTATGAGTATCACCCCGTTGGCCGCCCTGGAGCCGTAGATCGCCGAGCTCCCGTCTTTCAGCACCGACACGTTGGCAACTTCGCTGGGCGAGAGGTTGGCGTTGACGGTCGCGAAATCGGGCATTATTATTCCGTCAACCACTATCAGCGCCTCGTTGCTGCCGTGCAGCGAACCCAGTCCGCGAATGACCGGTTCGTCTCCCATGAACTGCAACCCGGCGATCCTGCCTGCCATGTAGCTTTTGAGGTCTGTGAAGCTTTCGGCTTTCTCCACGTCGAGCGATCCGACGGCGGTGGTTCTCTGGTTGTCGTCGACGGTCCCGAATCCGATCCGTATCTCTTCGTTGGCGCCGTTCCTGGCGAGGACGAATCCGAGCCGGCGGCGGTTGCGGAAGATCACGTGCAGCGAATCCAGACCCGCGGCCGGCAGGTCGTAGACGTTATCGCCCGCCGCGAGGAGTATGGAGTCGTCGTCGGTGACGTCGAGCACCCTCGCGCCGTTCCGGTCGAGAGGCAGCAACAGGCCCGCGCCGTTGACCCCCACCATCACGTCGGCACCGGTGAGGGGCCTTCCCTTTCTGTCGCGCACCACGATCTTCAGGCCGTGCGACGGTCCGGATTCATCCCGCTGCACGCGGGCGTTTGCGGTCTCGGGGGCGAACATAATCGCCACGGCCACCGCGAAGGTTAAGGCGAGGGAGGCTCCGAGCCTCTCCGGTTTGATTTTGTTTTCGGTTTTCATACGCGTATAAATTAAAACAACTTTTGTGCCCGTTATCTCCGTCGGCTCTATCCGCCCCGCCGCTGTCGCGGCGACTCGCGGGCCTGGCGTCGATGAGCCTCGCACCTGCGGTGCCCGTTGCGCGGGTTGCGCAAGCATCAAAACAACTTTTGTGCCCGTTGCGCGGGCTGCGCAAGCGCCAAAACAACTTTTTTGCCCGTTGCGCGGGCTGCGCAAGCATCAAAACAACTTTTTTACCCGTTGCGCGGGCTGCGCAAGCGCCAAAACAACTTTTTTGCCCGTTGCGCGGGCTGCGCAAGCGCCAAAACAACTTTTTTGCCCGTTGCGCGGGCTGCGCAAGCGCCGCCGAAGTCGTTTTGCCCGTTCGTCAACGCCCGGCAGTCACCAGAGTGCCGACCCAGAGCATGAAAATCGCAAGCGCAACCAAAAGAACAATGCCGGCCGCCAGCCCCAACAGCGGGCGCCAGGGAGGTCG
>JAITWC010000145.1 GCA_031285485.1 Alistipes sp. | reverse complement strand
TGGTACAACAAAATCAGAAGACACAAAGCTCTGAATAATATGACGATAGACGAGTTCTGGAACCTTAACAAAATATCGGCTTAACTTTTTGTGCGGCGAAAGTTGGGAAATCCAGTTTGGTGCGAATCATTCGGATGCAATAAAAAATGACAACAGATGTTCGGGGTGTCCCGTTTTACGGGTGCTCAAAATTTTCGCCGCATTACGCGGTTCTTTCGAGGATAAATATTACCTTTGTCGGAACAACACGAGTTGTTTGAAAAGCGTGAAAAACGAAGTGTATCTGAGCACTTTACGCCTCACTTATCCGTTGCCCGTCCTTATGCGAAGGCCTGTTATTAATCTTACAGTCAGCAATTTATCTGCTGGCTACTTCAAAGGTTGAGATAAAAATCGCGGGTGAGCGCCCTGTACTCCTCCGAGAACGTTCCGGGAGCGTTGCCGCCGATCGTGAGCGACGTCGATTCCGGTACGACCGCGGAGCGGGTCGTGCCGTCCGTCCGAAGTGCGGTCAGGGTGATGTCGGCGGCCCGCGAAAACTCGACAAGAGTGCGTCTCGGGCCGCTTCGGGGGGTCGAATGCACCTCCGTGAGGCGCGACGGGAGAAATCCGGCGGAAACCGCCGCGGCGATCATGGCTCGCGTCGCGGCCCCGGCCGGCAGGATCAGCGACAGCCTCCCCGCGGGATTCAGCAGGCCGAAACAACACCTCACCAAATCGTCGTAACTCAACGACGCCGTGTGGCGCGCCGTGTTTCGCCGGGTGTCGGGCAACGCGGGCGATTCGGTAAAGTAGGGGGGATTGGAAACTATGCGGTCGAATCTGTTTTGCGTCGTCCGCGCGAACTCCTGCACCGACACGGGCGGGTGCATCACAAGCCTCCCGGCCCACCCGCTCGCCTCGAAGTTCCGCCTCGCCGCCCCGCATGCCGCGGGGTCGATCTCCACCGCCTCGATCACCGCGCCCGCTCCCGCCCCGACACTCTCGGTGCGTTGCGCCAACTGCAAGGCAATGACCCCCGTACCTGTTCCCATGTCGAGCAAAACCTCGTCCCGCCGGGGATTGACACGGCACCACGCCCCCAGCAGCACGCCGTCGGTGCCGACCTTCATGGCGCACCCCTCCTGATCAACGGTAAATCGCTTGAAACAAAATGTATTGTGCCCCGTCATCCCTGCAATTTCATGTCGCCGGCAATGCCGGCACCGAACAGCGCGAAGTCGAACCGCACGGGGTCGGCCGGGTCGAACCCACGAAGGCGCGCCGTCACCTCCTCCACCGCCCGCCAATCGTTCTGTCGCCGTTGCAAAAGCCCCAGCGAACGCGCCGTGGCGGCACTGTGGACATCGAGCGGCAGGTACAGGGCCGATGCCGGAATTGCCTGCCACAGCCCGAAGTCGACCCCGCGCCCGTCGCGCCGTATCATCCAGCGCAGGAACATGTTGGTGCGTTTGCACGCCGCCCCGCGCTCGATCGACGAGAGGTGCTTTTCGCACCGCGCGGCGTGCGGCGGAACGAAGAACTCGCTCCGGAAACGCGCGATCGCCGAACGAATGTCGCCCGTGCGCGCATATTCGCCCTCGAAAAACCCGCCCATCGACCCGAACTCGCTGTAAATGCGGCGCAAAGAGAGCAGGAACGAGCGGAAATCGCCACCGTTGAATGTACGGTGTACAAACCCCGAAACGCTGTCCAACTCCTGCGGCGAGGCATTCATCACAAAACAGTAAGGCTCGTCGCCAAGCAGGTCTATCATCCGCCCGGCATTCTTCACAATCGCCTTACGGTTACCCCAAGCGATGGTTGCGGCCAGAAAACCCGCAATCTCGATGTCGCACCGCCGCGGCTGCACCGCAACCCCCGGCACAAAAAACCGATGCGGCACCGAAACCGGATCCCCGGCCACAAATGCCGGAGTGTTGTACCGATCGTGAAGTCGTTCGAGAAGTTCGCCTAAGTCACAACTTGAGGTAATGGTGGCCATCGCAGCAAAATCAGATAATTACACCATCCGTCATGGTGATCTTGCGGTCGGCCGTGGCAGCGAGATTGTCGTCGTGTGTGACGATTATGATGGTCTGCCCTAAACGGTCGCGCAGCGACACGAACAGCCGATGGATCTCATCCCTGTTACGGGAATCGAGGTTGCCGGACGGTTCGTCGGCCAACAGCACCGCGGGCGAGTTGATCAGCGCGCGGGCAATCGCAACTCGCTGAGTCTCTCCGCCCGACAACTCGGCCGGCTTGTGGTCGCGCCGCGATTCGAGCCCCAGCATCTCCACCAATTCGGCGGCACGTGCCTCGACTTCACCCCTGTCGCGCCGCCCGATATAACCCGGAAGGCAGATGTTCTCGAAAGCCGTGAACTCGGGCAGCAGGTTGTGGAACTGAAAAACGAAACCGATGCGATTGTTGCGAAATGCCGACAACTCGCTGTCGTTAAGCCGACCGACATCCACCCCATCGATCACCACACTGCCGCTGTCGGGCCGGCTCAGCGTGCCAACGATTTGCAGCAGGGTGGTCTTCCCGGCGCCGCTCGGTCCAACGACCGACACGATCTCGCCGCGCCACACCGAAAGCGTAATACCCTTAAGCACATTTAGTTTGCCAAAACTTTTCCGCAGATTTTTAATCGCGATCATCTCGCCCCCCATCACCCGTTCACGTTTTTATAATAGTTGTGAAGTTTGACCACCTCGATTGCGGCAAGGGTATCGTGGACGCGCAGAATGGAGGCTCCACCGCAAAGGCACGCCCAATTCAGCGCAGCCGTACCCGTCATAGCCTCGGCCGGAGCCGTATCCAAAATATTGTATACCATCGACTTGCGCGAAACGCCGGCCAACAACGGCAACTCGAAACGCCGAAACTCACCCAAATGATGCAGCAGGCGGAAATTCTGCGGAGTGGTCTTGGCAAACCCGAATCCCGGATCGAGAATAATGTCGTTAACTCCGGCGGCGCGCAATGCGGCGATCCGTTCGGCAAAAAAATTCTTGACCTCGGCCACAATATCGTTAGAGTCGGTCATCTCCTGCATGTTGCGCGGGCTTCCTTTCATGTGCATCAACACGTAAGGCACGCCGAGTTTCGCCGCCACGGAGAACATCTCGGGATCGAGCGTACCGCCAGAGATGTCGTTGATGATACACAGACCGTGGCGTTTTATGACTTTCGCAGCCACCTCGGAGCGGAAAGTGTCGATCGACACGATCACCCTCGGCGCCTTTTCGCGCACCACCTCCACACCCGTCATCACGCGATTGAGTTCCTCCTCGACCGACACGTCGTCGGCACCGGGGCGCGACGAATATCCCCCCACGTCGATTATGCGCGCCCCCCACCCCACGGCCTCCTCGACCCGGGTGGTGATATCCTCAATGTGCATCGACCGGCTGGCGGCGAAGAACGAGTCTGGCGTTACGTTGATTATCGTCATAACCGCCGGACTTTGCAGATCAAGGGTTTGGTTTCCTATTTTCATACTTCCGTAATTATCTTTGTTCGAGTAGCAATTTGTGAATCTCCGCCACCTGCCGTGCGAGATAGTCCATACTGCCACCGTTATCTATCACTCGCCAGGCTCGCCCGGCACGCTCCCCGTCGGAGAGTTGGTTGTCCATTCGCCGCATCACCTCTTCGCGATTCACACCCCGACACACCACTCTCTCGATCCGCACTTCGACAGGCGCCGCAACGGTCACCACGCGATCTACAAAGCGATTGAATCCGCTTTCCAGCAGTATGGCGCTCTCCAGCACCACATAAGGCTGCGAACTGAAAGGCAGCGTCCATGCCTCGAAGTCGAGCGCCACGGCAGGATGGACTATCGCGTTGAGCGACGCCAACAGCATCTTGTCGCCGAACACCTTGGTCGCCACGTAACACCTGTCCAACGAGCCGTCGTTCCGGTAAGCTGCCGAGCCCAGCAATGACACTATGGCGCGCCTGATCTCCCCATCGCCATCCATAAGTTCGCGTGCACGACTGTCGGAGTCGTACACCGGTACATCCCGTTCGGCCAACAACCTGCACACCGTGCTCTTACCGCTGCCGATGCCGCCTGTCACCCCGACCCGGATCATTGTGTCACATCCTCCTTCTGTTCCTCTTCGGCCACTTCGGGCACAAAATCGGGTGCGTCAATCACCTGCACCACGGTCAGGTTAGTGATCTTACCGTTAATAGCTCTCTGCAACGATGTAGGAGCTATGGCGAGCGCCCCCAGCGTTTGGCGCGAAGGACGTGGCGAGAGTTCGTCGAGGGTAAAACTGAGACGCCGTTTGAGCGCAAGTCGTTGTGCGAGAATCGTCGATCCGCGGCCGGAGACGGTGGCGGTGAGGCGGTATTTCTGTCCGTCGATGCGAATATTGAGCGGTATCTCAGTGTCGTACTCATTGTTCAACCGCGACGCGTACCACAGCAGGGCCGAGCACAGCAGGCACACCAAAAACGTGGGTGAAAGTGCCTGTCGGATCACTTTGCGCGTTTTTTCGGCGAATATGTTGAGCAAACTTTTTTTCATTGCAAATGTACGCAAAATTCCTTTTCAATCCTCTAAAAAGCAGATTTTTACCCAACAGGAAAGCGAGAGTGGGTAACGATATGGAAACGAGCGAATTTCGTTTGTCTGCGTTGGTTTACATCGTTTAAAATAACTCTGTGTTACTTCCGCGAAGGTAATACATTCCTCCGAAGAATCATAATTTCGGGCGATTTTTTCCACATCCTGTCCGTCGCCCACAGGTTTATATCGCTTGTCGAAGGTATAGCCGTTCCGGTGTTTTGAAGGTCGTTTTGGCGCGATCTACACGAATTATGGAGAATGCGGCTCCTGCCGAAGACATTTTCATTTCCGTGCACCCGATGCCTTACGCATAATTTATTCCGCCTGATTAGACGTATATTAGAAGTTGTTTGAATTTTCATTAGTATAATCGTTTGACCATAAGTTTGATCATTGCGAGAGTTCACCCCAAAGTTTTGTGGCATAATGCGGATATGACATATTTGCTTAAAATCAATAATTTA
>JAITWC010000056.1 GCA_031285485.1 Alistipes sp. | reverse complement strand
CCGCGCCCGGCGAGGCGACCGTGGCCCGCGCCCCGACCATCTCCACGAGGGCGCGATAGGCCGCGTCGACCTCCGTGCGCACCGTTTTGAGCACCAGCGGCGTTCGCCCGGCGCCCTCGTCGGCGCGCTCTTCGAGCAGACGTTCGACCCTGCGGTTGAGGCGGCCGAGCTCGTCGGCCCACGGCCCGAGGCCCAGCGCGGCGACGTCGGCCGCGCGGTGCGCGGCAAGCTCGCCCAGCAGGTTGTGGGTGGCCGAGGTCGCCTCGACGAGCGAGATGTGGGCCAGATTGCCGTATGTATCCATCACTATGCCCACGCGCGTGGCGGCGTCGCGCGCGCCGTGGTCGAAGTGGTGCAGGGCGGCGCGCGCGGTGTCGGCCATTCCGCGGAACACGCCGGCGCGCTCGCGGCCGGCGGCGGCGAGCGCGGCCGTCAGCGCGCTGCGGGTGATCTTGCGGAGGGCTTCGTTCTCGCGTGCGTGCGCCGCGGCGAGCGCCCGGGCCTGCGCCTCGACGCCCGGCACCGTCGCGCCGGCCTCGCCGACAAGTTCGAGCACGAACTCGACGAACTGAAAGTGCTCGTCGTTACGCAGGTTGTGCAGATAAACGTTCCTGATCTTCTCCATAGTCCTGTTTCATTATGTTTTGTCACACTTTTCGGTCTCGGCGGCGGTTTCGCGGTTTTGGGAAAGTATCTCTAAGCCCTTCGCGCATGTTTCCCGACGTTGGGAAAGTATCTCGAAGACCTTCGTGCCGGTTTCCCGACTTTGGGAAAGTACAACGAAGCCATTCGCGCCTGTTTCCCAACATTGGGAAAGTACATCGAAGCCCTTCATGCCGGTTTCCCGACTTTGGGAAACCACCGCGAAGCCATTAAAGTCAGTTTCCCAACTCCGGGAAACAGCCACGAAGCCATTGAAGATTCCCGCGACGCGAAGATAGGGAATGTTTTTGAATTACGTGCCGCGCGCCAGCGGAGTTTTTGGGACGGCGGGTGACGGAAATATGTAAAAATGACGTACTTTTGTCGCTCCGGCGACGTTCCCGGTACCATATTATTTCGACAGCATGACTTCAAACGACATACGCGGGAGTTTTCTCGAATTTTTCCGCGGCAAACAACACTCCACGGTGCCCTCGGCGCCGATGGTCGTCAAGGGCGACCCGACGCTCATGTTCACCAACGCCGGCATGAACCAGTTCAAGGACGTGATCCTGGGCAACGTGCCCGTGGCGGCGGCCCGCGTGGCCGACACCCAGAAGTGCCTGCGCGTGTCGGGCAAGCACAACGACCTCGAAGAGGTGGGCCACGACACCTACCACCACACCATGTTCGAGATGCTGGGCAACTGGTCGTTCGGCGACTACTTCAAACGCGAGGCGATAGACTGGGCGTGGGAGTACCTGACGGGGGTGCTGCGGCTGCCCGCGGAGAGGATCTACGTCACCGTCTTCGAGGGCGACGAGGCCGACGGGGTGGCGTTCGACGCCGAGGCGTGGGAGCTGTGGCGCCGTCACGTGCCCGAGGACCATATCCTGCGCGGCAACAAGAAGGACAACTTCTGGGAGATGGGCGACACGGGGCCGTGCGGCCCGTGCAGCGAGATCCATTTCGACAACCGGCCCGACGGCGAGCTTGCCGCGGTGCCGGGCGCGTCGCTCGTCAACCGCGACAACCCGCTCGTGATAGAGATCTGGAACCTCGTGTTCATGCAGTACCTGCGCCGCGCCGACGGTTCGCTCGCGCCGCTGGAGACGAAGTGCATCGACACGGGAATGGGTTTCGAGCGGCTGTGCATGATCGTGCAGGGCGTTCGCTCGAACTACGACACCGACATCTTCCAGCCAACCATCGCGCGCATCGCCGCGATGTGCGGACGGGCCTACGGCGCGGCGCGCGAGAGCGACGTGGCGATGAGGGTCATCGCCGACCACCTGCGCGCAATTTCGTTCTCCATCGCCGACGGGCAGCTGCCGTCGAACGTGAAGGCGGGCTACGTGATCCGCCGCATCCTGCGCCGCGCCGTGCGCTACGGCTACACCCATCTCGGGTTCACCGAACCGTTCATCTGGCGGCTCGTGGACGGGCTCGCCGCGCAGATGGGCGAACAGTTCCCCGAGCTTTCAAGGCAGCGGGAGCTGATAGAAAAGGTGATCCGGGAGGAGGAGGCGTCGTTCCTGCGCACCCTCGCCACCGGCATCACGCTGCTGGACGGCGTGATGGCCCGCGCAAAGGCCTCGGGTGCGACGGCGATTGGCGGCGCGGACGCCTTTCAGCTCTACGACACATTCGGTTTCCCGATCGACCTCACCGAACTTATAGCGCGCGAGAACGGCCTCGGGGTCGACCTGCCCGGATTCGAGCGCGAACTGGCCGCCCAGAAAGAGCGCTCGCGCGGCGACGCGGCCGTCGAGACCGGCGACTGGACGGAGCTTATGCCCCTTAAGGAGAGCGTGTTCACCGGCTACGACTCGCTCTCCGAAAAGGTTCACATCGCCCGCTGGCGCCGGGTGACGACCAAGGGCGGGACGATGTATCAGCTGGTTTTCGACCGCACGCCGTTCTACGGCAACTCGGGCGGGCAGGTGGGCGACACCGGCTCGCTGGAGCGCGGCACGGAGCGGGTGCCGATCGTCGACACGCTCAAAGAAAACGGCCAGACGGTACACATAGTCACGCGGATGCCCGAAGACCCGGAGGCGACTTTCACCGCCGCCGTCGACACCGGGGCCCGCACACGCACCGCCGCCAACCACTCGGCGACCCACCTGCTGCACGAGGCGCTGCGCGGGGTGCTCGGCAGCCATGTGGAACAGAAAGGTTCGCTCGTGGGGCCGACCGGCCTGCGGTTCGACTTCTCGCACTTCCGGAAAGTGACGGCCGGGGAGCTGCGCGAGGTGGAACGCCGCGTCAACGCCGCCATCCGCGCAAATCTCCCGTTGGATGAGGATCGCGACAGCACCATCGAGAGCGCGAAAGAGAAGGGGGCGATGATGCTCTTCGGCGAGAAATACGGCGACAGGGTTCGCGTCGTCCGTTTCGGAGGTTCGGTGGAGCTGTGCGGCGGCACCCACGCCGCGGCGACGGGCAACATAGGCCTGTTCAGGATAGTGAGCGAGAGCGCCATCTCGGCCGGGGTGCGGCGCGTGGAGGCCGTCACCGGGGTCGACGCCGAGAACCTCACCTACGAGGCCGAGGATATTCTCGGGGCGATACGCGACACGGTGCGCAACCCGCGGGTGCAGGAGGCGGTGCAGAAGATGTTCGCCGACAACGAGGCCCTCGCCAAAGAGGTGGCCGCAATGCACCGCGAGAAGATCGACGAGATGGCCGCACGCATAGTGGCCGAACTCGAAAAGCAAGCCGGCGACGGCACTGTCGTTGTGCGCCGAAGGCTCGAAATGAAACCCGACCTCGCCAAGGGGCTGATGCAGTCGCTGCGCGGACGTTTCGGCGGCCGGATCGCAATGGTGGCGGGCATAGAGTGGGAAGGACGCCCGACGCTCGCCATTTCGCTGGGCGACGGGGTGGTGGCCGCCGGAGTGAACGCCGGCGCCGTGGTGCGCGAGGCGGCAAAAGAGATCGACGGCAACGGCGGCGGACAACCGTTCTTCGCGATGGCCGGCGGCAAGAACGTCGCGGGGCTCGACGCGGCGATGGAGAGGGCGGTTCAGTTGATTACGAACAATTAAGACATGAAGAATATGAGTGCTACCAAGATCGACAGAAAGGTGTTGCTGATGATCCTCGACGGATGGGGATTGGGCGACCATAAGAAGGATGACGCTATTTTTTCGGCCCATCCCGAATATGTGAATTCGCTTACGGCGCGGTATCCGCACGCGCAGTTGCTCACCAGCGGCGAGGATGTGGGACTGCCCGAAGGTCAGATGGGCAACAGCGAGGTGGGCCACCTGAACATCGGCGCCGGGCGGATCGTGTATCAGGATCTGGTGAAGATCAACCGCGCCTGCCGCGACGGCTCGATCATGCAGAACCCGGAGATCGTGCGGGCGTTCGAGTACGCGCGGGACCGCGGCGTGAAGGTTCACTTCATGGGCTTGGTCTCCGATGGTGGTGTACACTCGTCGCTCGACCACCTGTTCGCGCTGTGCGACATTGCGAAACATTACGGCATTGCCGACCGCACCTTCGTCCACTGCTTCATGGACGGCCGCGACACCGACCCGCGCAGCGGCCGGAGCTACATCGAGGCGCTGCAAAGCCATCTTAAGACCTCCGGCGGTGCGATCGCAACCGTCATCGGGCGCTACTACGCGATGGATCGCGACAAACGTTGGGAACGGGTGCGGGTGGCCTACGACGCGCTGGTGAGCGGGGTCGGGGCTGTCACTTCGGCTCCCGGCGACATGGCCGCCGCCGTGGGCGCCTCCTACGACGAGGGGGTGACCGACGAATTCATCAAGCCGATAGTGGGGGTCGGAGCGGACGGACAGCCCGTGGGCACGATCCGCGAGGGCGACATGGTGATCTTCTTCAACTTCCGCAACGACCGCGCCAAGGAGCTGACCGAAGTTCTCACCCAGAACGACATGACGGCCGAGGGGATGCACACCGTGCCGCTGTATTACTGCACCATGACGCCCTACGACGCCAACTTCCGCGGACTGCACATACTGTTCGACAAGGAAAATGTCGAGAATCCCATCGGCGAATACATATCGTCGTTGGGGCTCTGCCAGTTGCGCATCGCCGAGACCGAGAAGTACGCCCACGTGACGTTCTTCCTCAACGGCGGCCGCGAGGCGGTTTTCCCCGGCGAGGAGCGTATTTTGGTGCCTTCGCCCAAGGTTGCGACCTACGACCTGCAACCCGAGATGAGTGCACCCGAGGTGGCCGACAAACTCGTCGCGGCGATCGGCACGGGCAAGTTCGACTTCATCGCGCTGAACTTCGCCAACGGCGACATGGTGGGCCATACCGGTGTGTATGAGGCGATTGTGAAGGCCGTGAAGACGGTCGACAAGTGCGCCGGCGAGGTGATCGACGCGGCCAAAGCGAACGGCTACGAGGTGGTGGTGATCGCCGACCACGGCAACGCCGACCACGCGCTCAATCCCGACGGCTCGCCCAACACGGCTCACTCGTTGAACCCGGTGCCCATTATCGTGGTGTCGGATCGCGTGGCGGCAGTGGCCGACGGCACTTTGGCCGACGTCGCACCCACCGTGCTGCGCCTGATGGGTCTGTCCCAGCCCACCGAGATGACCGGCCGGGTGCTGGTGGAATTTAAATAACCGACGGAACATGAAACGGTATGTTTTGTCGGTCGTGTACACGTTGTTCTCGATCGCGGCGGGCGCCCGACAGACAACGGTCGAGGTCGACCAAAAAATC
>JAITWC010000117.1 GCA_031285485.1 Alistipes sp. | reverse complement strand
ATCTGTTCGTTTTGGGCGGACAAAAATGGTAACGCGGATGAAGAAATCAACCGCATCATCTACCGAAACAAATTACGATACAGAGATTCGGGCTATAATCTGTTCCATTTTGATACGGGCTCGGGATGGCCGGACAATAATTACCTCGCCGTGGCGAAAGGGAAAACCGACATCGACATATTGAGGTGGCGCGGCACCAACGGCACAAATCCCGGAATTGACAACGACGCGCTCATTGCTAAGGTCGAGGAGTGGCAACGGCGCTACGACCTTGTGCTGTGGGGGTGCGGCGCCGACTGGATGCGGATATTTTTTATCCACGAGGCTCCCGAGTATCTCGGCGGTACTCGCTCCGCCAAGTGGTATGAACAATCGAGGTTGTGGGATACGCGCACGCCCAAATTCAGGAAATTTGCCGAGGAGGTAATCGAGTTTTGTCCCGATCTGGTGTTGCAGGTCTACAAAAACAAAACCGCGCTTATCAAAGAGATGGAGCGTGTGAACGGCGTATATTTTTGGTGGGATTAATAAGAATATGATATGAATAATCTGGTTTTCGGGCTGAGACCCGTGATAGAGGCGATCGAGGCGGGGCGGCAGATCGAGAAAATATACATCAAAAAGGGCGCCGAGGGGGTGCTGATCGGCGAACTGCGTGAGATCGCCCGCGCACAACATGTCCACATTCAGGAAGTTCCGGTCGAGAAATTAGACAGGCTCACAAAGAACGGACGTTGGGGACAAAGCGCAAACCATCAGGGCGTTGTGGCACAAATCTCGGCGATAGTATACGCCGGTGTCGAAGAAATCCTCGACTCGATCCCCGAAGGTGTGCCGGGCCTTGTGGTGGTTTTCGACGGAGTGACCGACGTGCGCAACTTCGGCGCCATCGCACGGTCGGCCGAATGCGCCGGCGCTCACGGGCTTATAGTCCCTCTTAAGAACGCCGCACCGGTTAACGCCGACGCGCTGAAAGCCTCTGCCGGGGCACTGAACATTATCCCGGTGAGCCGCGTCGGCAGCATCCGCAACACGTTGAAACTGCTCCAAGCCGAAGGTTTTCAAGTGGTTGCGGCGACTGAAAAGTCAGACAAACTTCTCTATGCGGCCGACTTCACCCGCCCGACCGTCATAGTGATGGGCAGCGAGGAGGACGGTATCTCAAAGGATGTACTGAAACTTTGTAACGAACATGTTTTCATATCTTTACGTGGCAAGATCGAGTCGCTGAACGTCGGCGCCGCCGCCGCCATTATGCTTTTCGAAGCTGTAAGACAACGGGTGGCAACGGCCACGGCGGATTTTACAGGAGAGTTATAGCGATAAAATGTAATGAAGTGAAAGACAGTGGTTTATTTGATGATGCAGTTGCTCTTTTGAGCGAACTGATCCGCGTCCCCTCTTTTAGCCGCGAGGAGAGCGAAACCGCTCGCATACTCGCGCAGTGGCTCGGCGACAAGAGTATCATGAACCTGCATCGACGCGGTAACAACGTTTGGGTAAGCAATTTACATTTCGATCCGGCGAAACCGACCATTCTGCTCTGCTCGCACCACGACACCGTGCGCCCGAGCGAGGCGTGGACGCGCGACCCGTTCGACCCGGTGATCGAAGATGGTCGGCTTTACGGCCTCGGGAGCAACGACGCGGGTGCAAGTGTGGTGTCGTTGAGCACGGCTTTCCGTCATTTTTATGATCGAAACGACCTGAAATACAATCTTATACTTGCGCTCGTTGCGGAAGAGGAGATTAGTGGGCCGGGTGGTGTGCGAAGCATTCTTCCGGAACTCGAACTCGGGATCGGCAACAATCCGTCGACGCCGGATTCTGCGCGCAACGGCGACTTTGCAATAGTCGGCGAGCCGACAGGCATGAATCTCGCCATTGCGGAGAGGGGCCTGATGGTACTCGACTGCACGGCGAAGGGACGCGCCGGTCACGCCGCGAGAGACGAAGGCGACAATGCTATATACCGGTCACTCAAGGATATAGAATGGTTTCGCGATTACCGTTTCCCGCTCAAAAGCCCGCTTTTCGGAGAGGTGAAAATGAGCGTCACGATGATCTCGGCGGGGGTAGGCCACAACGTCGTGCCGGCCGAGTGCAGGTTCGTGGTCGATTGCCGTGTGACCGAGTGCTACACTAACGAAGATGTGTTAGATACTGTACGACAGTACGTTGCATGCTCCGTTGAGCCGCGCTCCCTCCACCTGCGCTCGTCGTCGATTGAACTCGACCACCCTGTCGTGCAGGCGGGCATCGCGGTAGAGCTCAACACCTTCGGATCGCCGACCACCTCTGACCAGGTGACCCTCACCGCCATCCCATCGGTGAAGATCGGCCCCGGCCAGAGTGCACGTTCACACTCAGCCGACGAGTACGTGGAACTCGCCGAGATCGAACGGGGCATAGAATTGTATATCAAACTTTTAGAGAAGATAGTTTTATGAAAATATGGGCAAAAAACAGCGAAAATAGTGGCGACCTCATTAATAAAGGATTGCGCGATGCGGTGGCAATGGTCGATACCTTCACGGTGGGTCGTGATAGGGAGATGGATGCACTGCTTGCAGAGGCCGATATACTTGGGTCTCTGGCACATACCCGCATGTTGGAGACCATCAATCTGCTCACCGCCGACGAACTCGAGAGTGTGCAGATGGAACTGAAAAACATTCTCGCCGAGGTGCGCCGCGGCGAGTTCGCCATCGCCGACGGCATCGAGGACATCCACTCGCAGGTGGAATGGATGCTCACCAAAAGGCTCGGTGATACGGGCAAGAAAATACACAGCGGCCGCTCGCGTAACGATCAGATACTTGTTGACTTACGTATATTTTTGAGACACGAGATCGCGGCAATTGTGCGGAGCGCCAAGCAACTTTTCGACCGCCTCCAGACGCTCTCTGAGAAGCACAAAAACGTCCTAATGCCGGGCTACACCCACCTGCAAATCGCTATGCCATCGTCATTTGGCCTCTGGTTCGGGGCCTATGCCGAGAGTTTGGCCGATGACATGCAGATGATGCTGGCTGCGTGGCGCGTCACCAACCGCAACCCACTCGGATCGGCCGCCGGTTACGGTTCGTCGTTCCCGCTCAACCGCGAAATGACCACGCGCCTGTTGGGTTTCGAGTCGCCCGCCTACAATGCCGTCTACGCGCAAATGGGTCGCGGTAAGACAGAACGAATTGTAGCACAGGCTGTTTCGTCACTAGCAGCGACTGTCGGACGACTGGCGATGGACAACACGATGTGGCTCAACCAGAACTTCGGTTTCATCTCGTACCCCGACACATTGACGACCGGTTCGAGCATCATGCCGCACAAAAAAAACCCCGACGTGTGGGAGATTGCGCGCGGAAAGTGCAACCTTTTGCAGGCGCTGCCCGGCACCGTGACAATGCTAACGACTAACCTTCCTCTTGGTTATAATCGTGATTTTCAACTGCTTAAGGAGACGGTATTTCCAGCGTTGCAAGACATGCGACAGGTTTTGGAAATGGCCGACGCAATGCTTACACATATTGAGGTGCGAACCGACATTTTGGACGATCCGCGCTACGCTTATTTATTTAGCGTCGAAAGCGTTAATGCGCTTGTATTGAAGGGAGTACCGTTCCGCGACGCCTACCGTGCCGTCGGCACAAAGATCGAGAGTGGCAACTTCAAGCCCGACACGCAGATCCGCCACACCCACATCGGCAGCATCGGCAACCTTGCCACGGAACAGATCGCCGCCTTGATGAATGCCACCCTCACACAGTTCGAATTCGAGAAGGTCGAGCGGGCCGAGGCGGAGTTGATCGCCGATTGATGCAGAAAGTAATAACATACCCGCCCGTCGGCGAAGTGGTGCTGTCGAAAACCCGACGGGTAACTCGCATAATGCTGTCCGTCAGGCCTAACGGCGTGGTGAGGCTGTCGTTCCCCGTTTGGGTTACCCAAAAGCGAGCGCTGAAATTCCTCGACGAAAAAACGGAATGGATCGCCTCTTCGCGCAAAAAAATGGCCGTGAAATACCCCAATGCCCAAAATCCCAAACCGCTTGACGTAGAGGAAAAAGCCGCCCAAAAGCGTGCCATAGAAAAGCTGCGCACCGAGGCCAAAATCCGCCTGCCCGAAATGGTCGAGTGCCTCGCTGCCCTGCACGGTTTCCGCTACGGCACGGTGAGAATCAAGGCCACCAAGAGCCGCTGGGGAAGTTGCACGGTGCGGAATGACATCAACTTGTCTCTGTCGCTTGCCGCTCTGCCCGCGCATCTGGCCGAGTACATCGTGCTCCACGAGTTGTGCCACACTGTTCACCGCAACCATTCGCCCCGTTTCCACGCCCTTCTTGACAGCGTGACCGACGGCCGCAGTAAAGCCCTCAATAAAGAATTAAGAAAGTACCGACCGGAGTTCACCGGATCGGATCAACGTACAAGTCCGTCGTAGGAGTTACTTGATTTGTCGTACTTGATGTCGCGGAGCATTCCGGCTTTGATGCCTATGTGGAACGAGTACATTTTTTGCGGCCCCATCGGCACCCAGTTGAACGACATCTCCCAACAGTGCAGGTCGCGATTGAGGCTGAGTTGCATGTGCGACAGTTTTCGTCGCGTAAAGTCGTATCCGCTGTCGAAGTGGAATCCCCATTTTTCCGTTAGGGTAACATTGCCATTGAAACTCAAGGTCTGACCTATCTCGGGCTGTCGCTGGTTGGTGTGAGAGTAGTTGATGCTGTAATTGAATGTGAAAGACCACGGCACGTTGAAGTCGTACCACCCCTCCACCATATATTGTCGTCGCAGTACGGGATTGAGACCATTTGCAAAGTTGTAGGGGTCGTAGGCAGCGTCGTAGGGGTTAACGAGCTGGCTCTGAATACTACCTCGACCCGGAGACGATCCCTGGGGAGAGTTAAAAGTCTTGCCGAACGACCAGCTTGTAGAGGTTAACCGGCCGAACTTCCCGCGTCCTATGGCAAATTTACGAATCTGTTTCATCCTGCCCATGCCGTCGTCCACGAATTGGTAGGGAGTCCAATTGCCGCTCAGTTGCAGCGCGAAACCTTTGAATATCTCACCCGTGCGGAACGAGATGCCGACATCAGACATCTGCATCGAGTCTTTCAGGAAGTTCCACGACAGCCCACTCAGCGACAATTGTTCGATGATGGTGATCTTTTTCATTCCGGTCGAGTCGCTTCCGTCCCTTACCTTGATCTCAAGCTGGTTGGAGATCGAACCGTTGATCGACGCGCGGGCGCTGCCGGGTGTTAGCCTTGGCGATCCGATCACGGGCATATATTCTTTCACATCGCCCTTGGAGCTGGTCTGCACATATTTATAGAACCCATATCTGGGATGAGTGAAGTCGGGGGCGTAGGTAAAGCTCACAGTGGGAGTTATCATGTGCCGGAACGCTTGCAACCACCCCGTTTTTCCCTCCCTGCGTTTCACCTCGAACACGCCGTAGAGTTTCGTGGAGAACGAGCCGTTGATACTCCAGTCGTAAGTGCGGAAGAACCCGAACTCGGGCGGGATGTAGTTGGGGCTCTTCGGGTCGATGGTGTTCATTGCCGCGCCCGTTCCGTCGGTTCCTCCGTTGGGATCCCATCCCTGCAACTGCCGTTTAAAGTTCCACGCCTCGTTGTAGGCGAACGAGGGAGAAAAGTTAATGTATCCCAACAGGTTGAGTGAAGTCTTCATCCCTACTTTGTGGCTCACCCCGTTTTGCAGATTTTGCAGGGTCTCCCTGGTGAAGAATTCGTTCTCCTTGGGGCCGTTGCCCGTGGCGCCAGGACGTGCGGAGGTCTGGTTTTGGGCCTGCATCGAGTAATCGACGGTTATTTTCTCGTACCATCGCTGTTGGCCGATAGCGTTTTTGCGTTTGAATGGTGCGAACGACCCCACGCTGAGGCTGATGTTGGGCAGGGTGACGTTGATGGTGGAATCGCGCGAACTGGTGGTCATGTTGAACGCCGCAGTGAGGTTCACCGACGTCGAGCCGACCTCCCATCTCCTTGAGTACGACACCGACGATGTGGTGCTGGTGTTGAGGTGATCCTGCAACGAGGTGGTCGCTAACTGTCGTTGTCCAGCAGTCTGGAAGTTGACGTTGGCCGAGAAGTTCTGTCTGGGGTTTGCTTTGGGATCCTGGGTGTGGTTCCACGTCAGCGATATGGTGTTGCTGCTCTGTGGATTGGGATCACCCATCTTCAGCTTGTTGTACGTTCCGCTGAATCCGCCGCTGTACTTGTAGCGTTTGATGTACCGGCTGGTTGCATTCACACCCCACGACCCGAGGGTGTATATGTCAGCTGTGAGTTTCAGATCGAGGTGGTCGCCGAAGGTGAAGTAGTATCCACCGCCCCGCAGGTAGAAGCCACGGTTGACCTCCTCTCCCCAGGTCGGCATGACAATCCCCGCCGTCGGCCCCACCGACATGGGGAAGAAACCGCCAGGAATGCCCGGGAAATAGATCGGCACATCCTCCATCACGAAGTAGGCGTAACCCGTTATGATCTTCTTGCCGGGGATCACCCTCGCCGTGGTCATGGCAATGTAGAAGTGCGGATGTTCCACCAGGTCGCAGGTCGTGTATTTGAGCTGTTCGCCGTTCATCGAGCCGTCGGGCATACGCTTCATCCTGCGCGCGAGCATGAAGCCCTCGCCGTCCTGCGTTGCGACCCCCTGCACGAGGGCTTTTCTCGTTGCGAGGTTGAATCTCACCGTGTCCATCGTGTAATTCGCCCCGCCCTGAACGAACTCGGGCCTCACGACTAAACCCGTGGAGTCGACCATGCGCGTTCCGATAATCTCTCTGGTTGTGGCGTCCACCGCAATGTAGTCGCCCTTGAGATTGTTGTCTTCATAAGTAAGGTCGCCCTGATTGTAGTGAAAAATATAGTTGAGCCTGCGGTCGTACACCACCGAGTCGGCGGCGTGTGCCACCACGGGCGCCTCAAGGAACGGTTGGTCGCGACGGCGCGGTTGCCGCGGGCCCTGGGGGGCTAAGGCGGTGGAATCGGCCACCGGCATCCCGAGCGAGTCCACGCGTGCGACGAGCGCACTGTCGGCCACCGGAAGGGCAAGCGAATCGACCCGTCCGAGGGAATCGGCCCGCGCCTGCGAATTTTCATCATGCGGAGGGAGTGAGTCGGTCACGGCCGTGGTCGGCGGAACAGTCGCCGCATCAGCTGTCGGCAGAGTGTCGGTCGCGGCTTGCGGTGTCTCGAAAATGGCCCCACGCCCCCGTCTCGACCCCGATGGAGTCCCCAGAGGCGAACACGCGGTAGTCACCGCGGTTGCCACGACGATAGCCGCGATAAAGCCGCGAACGAGATATTTTTGGGAGCGGATAACCAATGTTCCGGGATAAATCGTTAATTTTGCTGGCAAAAGTAGAACATTTTTCGCAAGTAGCCTAACACGAAATGAATATCACTCGCACACTCCTGCCTATGGTGCTAACGGTGTTTACCGCGTTTTCGATATGTGGCACGGCTGCCGGACAGCGTAATAATTTCGTACTCGTCATCGACGCGGGCCACGGTGGCGAAGACCCCGGCGCGACGCGCGGACGATACCGTGAGAAGGACATCAATCTTGAGATCGCCCTCTCTCTGGGCTCGCTCATTCGGCAGCGCCTTTCGGGAGTGGACGTGCTGTACACCCGCACCGAGGATCGCGCGGTAGGTCTGGCCGCCCGCGGCGACTTCGCCAACCGCGCCGGAGCCGACCTGTTCCTGTCGATCCACACCAACGCCAACGGATCGTCGTCGCCCAACGGATCGGAGACCTACGTGATGGGGATGGACAAGAGCGCCGACAACCTCGCCGTGGCCAAACTTGAGAACGAGGTGATGCGCTACGAGGACAACTACACCACGACCTACGCCGCGTTCGACCCGTCGTCCACCGAGATGTCGATCATCATGGGCATGATGCAGTACGCCCACTTCGAGAGCAGCCTCGAATTCGCGCGCATGATCCAGAAGCGTTTCGCCGCCGACACACCTCTGCGCGACCGCGGCGCAAAGCAGGGCCCGTTCGCGGTGCTGTGGAAACCCACCATGCCGCGCGTGCTGGTCGAGATGGGTTTCATATCGAACGACACCGACCGCCGCTATCTCTTTTCCGACCGTGGCAAGGAGGCGATAGCGGAGGCGCTCTACGCCGCGTTCCGTGAATACAGGGAGCGGAACACCACTCCTCCGCCCGCTGGCGGCGGGGAGGCCGCCGCTCCCCCACCCTCCGTCGTCCGTGAGTTCTACGTGCAGTTGGCCGCGGCCCGCAGCGCCATTCCGGTTCTCGACAACAGTTGGGCCCCCTACCGCGGCGAGGTGGTCGAACGACGGATCGACGGCTGGTTCAAATACGCTCTCGGGCCTTACACTCAGAGTGAAGCGCAGGCCAAACTCGTCGAAGTACACCGCACAAAGTTCCGTGAGGCGTTCATCGTGAAATAGGTTCCCGCATCCCGGGAGCGGTGAGGGGCCGCGCAGGGCCGGCGCCGCGGAGATTGGGATACGTTCCTTGGCAAGACTTGAGAACCCGACGACGAAAGACGCGGTGCGGCGGGAGAACCGCGGCGGGTCTCGGTATCCCAACGTTGGGAAAGTACCTTTCCGACCGGTTTGATGGTTTCCCAACATTGGGAAAGTACCTTTTCGATCGATTTGATGGTTTCCCAACGTTGGGAAAGTGCCGGCCGCCGCGGAAAGTGTGTTCACCGAACGATTTTATCGGGTTTTTCGAGCCTGCGGACACTGTCCGCGACACAATTTATATGAAAACAACCATCCGACACGTTTGGATATTAACCGGAATAAAGAATATGAAACTGACACTCGGCAGAGAAGTAAAAACAGGGCTGTTCGCCGTCGTGATGCTGGTGTGCCTCTACCTCGGGGTGAACTACCTCAAGGGGAAAGAGATATTCAGCGGCGACAGGTTCTATTCCGCGCTGTTCGACCAGACCAACGGCCTGCAAACCGCGGCCCCGGTGCTGCTGCGCGGCGTGAAGGTGGGGTCGGTGACCGACATCTACCTCGACGGCGACCATCCCGACAAGGTTGTGGTGAAGGTGGGCATCAAGAAAAACGTGGATATCCCGAGCGACTCCCACCTCGTGCTGTTCGCCAACGGGCTGATGGGCGACAAGGCGATCGAACTTGTGCTCGGCTCGTCGGGCAGCTACTTCGAGCGCGGGACCACGATCCCCGCGCAGATAGCCTCGGGGCTTTTCGAGAGCGCCTCCACCAACCTCGAAGACCTTGTGGCCGAGGCCAAATCGGTGATGCAATCGTTGGAGGCCACCTCGACCTCCCTCGGCAACCTGCTCGACCGCAATGCCGACGCCCTCGCCGGAATAGTCGACAACATGGAGAGCGTCACGGGCCAACTGTCGGGGGCGGGCATCGACGCAATGATAGGTGACCTGGAGAGTTTCACGGCCATGCTGCGCGACAACACCGACCGTTTCGAGTCGATAGCGGGCAACCTCGACCGCATGAGCGGCTCGCTGGCCGGGGCGGACCTGCGCGGCACCGTCGATTCGCTCGGAGCGACCATTGCCAACCTCAACCGCGTGTTGGCGGCGGTGAGCGACGGCGACGGTACGGCCGCACGGCTGATCGGCGACCCGGCACTGTATGACTCCCTCACCGTAGCAACGGGTAACCTCGCCACGCTGCTCAAGGATTTGCAATCTAACCCGAAGCGCTATGTCCACTTCTCGCTCTTCGGAAGGAAAAACAGATGATATATCCCGCGAATTTCGAGGAAAAGACCGGGTTCGACCGGGTGCGGAGGCAGGTGGCGGAGATGTGTTCCACCGCCGCGGCGCGCGGGATGGTCGACACCGAGACGTTCACCGCCTCGGCCCCGGACCTGGAACGGCGTTTGGGCCTTGCCGACGAACTGCGCCTGCTGATCACGATGGAGGGCGGATTTCCCGGCGGGGAGTTCGTCGACACGGCCACCCTGACGGCCAAGGCACGCATAGAAGGAACATTTCTCGAAGTCGACGAACTGCGCACCCTGCACCACGCACTGAGCTCGGTGGCCGAAGTGCTGACATATATCGGGTCGCGCGACGCCCGGGCATATCCGCTGCTGCACGCACTCGGAGCGGGTATCGACAGCTACCCCGCCATCACCGGCCACATCGACGCACTGGTCGACCGCACCGGCGGCCTGAAGGATAGCGCCTCGCCTGAACTGTACGAGATCCGCCGCACGATCCGCTCGCGGGAGGGCGACGTGGCAAAACGCATGCAGAGGATCCTGGCCCAGGCCCAGAGCGCCGGGATAGTCGATGCGGACGCCGGCCTGAGCGTGAGGGACGGCCGGACGGTGATCCCGGTGGCGGCGGGCAACAAGAAGAAACTCCCCGGATTTATACACGACGAGAGCGCCAGCGGCCGCACGTTCTACATCGAGCCGGTGGAGATAGTCGAGATCAACAACGAACTCAAGGAGTTGGAGTACGCCGAACGTCGCGAGACCATTCGCATCCTCACCTCGTTCACCGAGAGCATCCGCCCAGAGTGCGACGGCATCGCCGCCGCGGGACGTTACCTGTGCGAGGTAGACTTTATCCGAGCCAAGGCGCGATGGGCGGCGGCAAACGGAGCGGTGAGACCGATCGTCTCCGACGACGGACGACTTATGCTGCGAGGGGCGCGCCATCCGCTGCTCGCACAGACGCTGGCCCGCGAAAAAAAGGAACTCGTGCCTCTTGATCTCGCTCTGTCTCCTGCCGAGCGCATCATGGTGATATCCGGCCCCAACGCCGGTGGGAAATCGGTGTGCCTGAAGACCGTGGCGCTGTTGCAATACATGTTCCAGTGCGGATTCCCTGTGCCGGTTCTCGAAAACTCGGAGATGCCGATCTTTCGGAGCCTTTTCATAGACATCGGCGACGAGCAGAGCATAGAGAGCGATCTGTCGACATACAGCTCCCACTTGCTCAACATGAAAGCCATGCTCTCGGGGGCCGACAACCGCTCGATGGTGTTCATAGATGAGTTCGGCACCGGCACCGAACCGGTCATCGGCGGCGCGATAGCCGAGAGCGTGCTGGAGCGTTTTGTGAAGACAGGCACCTATGGGGTCGTAACCACCCACTACTCCAATATAAAATACTTCGCGTCGAACCACTCCGGAGTTGTCAACGGCGCTATGGCTTTCGACGTCGCGGCCATCCGTCCTCAATTCCGCCTTGTGCGCGGCGAGCCGGGCAGTTCGTTCGCGGTAGAGATCGCGCGCAAAATAGGCCTTCCGGACGAGATCATCCGCGCCGCGGCCGACAAAGCAGGCACCGACCACATCAACCTCGAACGGCAGTTGCGCGAGATTGCCCGCGACCGCCGATACTGGGAGACCAAGCGTGAAAAGATTCGCCTGACCGACCGGCGCGTCGAGGAGTTGGAGGCCGACTATGCCACGCGCCTGGCCGCCATCAAGAGCCAGCGCACCGAGATCATGACCACCGCCCGTGCCGAGGCGAAAGCGCTCGTGGCCGAGGCGAACAAACAGATCGAGAACACGATAAAGGTGATCCGCGAGTCGCAGGCCGAAAAAGAACTGACACGTCTGGCCCGTCGGGAGATAGACGACTTTCGGGAAACTATCGATGCGATCGAAACTGAAAATAAATCCGCCGCGGCCGTTGCCGCTGATGCGGAGATGGAGCGGATTTTACGCCGCCAACAAAACCGCGAAAAGCGAAAAGCCGAAAAGAAAAAGCAGGAAGCGGTAACCCAAGCCGCCCCACCGCCGCCAAAGCCCGCGACTATCGCCGCCGGATCGAAAGTGCGCATCAAAGGGCAGGACACGGTGGGTGAGGTGACCGCTGTGAAGGGTGTGAAAGCTACCGTGGCTTTCGGGCAGATACTTTCGACCGTCGAGACGAAACGTCTGGAGTTGATCTCTGCGGGCGAGTACAAAGCCGCCACGCGCCCCACCGCGCCGCGAACGGTGGTCGATAAGGCGGTAGTCGAACGCCGTCTGCAATTCTCGCCGCGGCTCGACGTGCGCGGTGAGCGTCCGGGCGAGGCGATAGAATCTGTCGAGGAGTTTATCGACAACGCGCTGATGATCGGCATCCGCGA
>JAITWC010000106.1 GCA_031285485.1 Alistipes sp. | reverse complement strand
TACGCCGCAAACATAATCAAAGTTCCGATACGGCGGTACTTTTTGTAAAACAATTTGTGCTCAATACCGCCTATGGCTACGTTATTTGGCCTATTTTAAACATATAGACAGGATTGGGGTGTAACCGCACGCACTGCGAAACGAGTGCTTCAGCTATGATCTCAACGTGAATAATTCACCGTATAGCAGTACAAGTATGCAGCACACGACACGATTGCCACAGTAGTCTTAGACCCGGTGTACGGCGCTCGTCCCGTCGAGCGCGCCATCCAGCAAAACGCGGTCAACCAGCTCTCGAAGGAGATACTCGCCGGTCGCATCGACCGCGAACACCTCATCGAACAGGGCGAGGGCGACAAGGGAAAATTCTGCAAGGCGTACTATAAAGAGGGGCAATGACCCTCGAATAAATGGCCGAAAAATAGTTTGCCGCATATTTGTACCTCAACGCGCGAACCACACAGTGTAAAATACGTAAATATAAGCAAATTACACTAACGGCCATCATTTTTGCATCGGCAAGTAGAGATCAGGGGAACAGGCGGTTGAGGAGACGGGCGAGGCGGTGGCCGGCTTCGATGAACTTTTGCTCGATCAGGGGTGTGTAGCGGGTGATGTAGGCTCGGGAGACGGCCTCGCCGCGGGGGGTGTCGTCGTAGAGGCGGTGCGACAGCACCACCGTCTGCTCCATCCAGTCGAGGGGTTCGCCCGCCGACAGCTCGCGGTCCGGGCGGCGGCGCGACCACGATCGCGACCCCGATCCAGGCCCCAATAACCCCGCACCCGCACCGTAATCCAGGTTCACCGCCCACTCCAGGGCGTCCCACGGCCGGGCGGCGTCGATAATTTGACCGTCCCACAGCCGGTGCAGGTTGCTCTCCGCGCCCTGGAACACGACCGGGAAACCGTTGCCGCCGCGATCCTCGGGATGCCCGGCGTGCATCGGGCAGTGCATGTCGCCCACGAAGTGGATCAGCAGCTTCAGCCACACCGCCCTCAGAGAGTCGCTCGCGCCCCGCTCCTCCAGGCGATCCACACACTCCATGACGGCGGTATAGACGTCGCCGGTGGGATTTTTCGGCGCGTCGGCGTAGGTGAGTCCTTCGCCGGCGTTGGCGTAGTGCCACGTCGACAGGAAATCGTATCTCGCGTCGCCGCGAAGTCCGTCGGCCCAGGCCGACCAGTAGGCCATGCTGCGCCCGTCGAGGAGCCGCGTCACCTCGCGGTCGGCGCGGCGGGTGAGGTGACGCTGCGCGATGTGGGCGACGGCGTTGTGGCCCTCCACACCCCAGCCGAAGGCGGGCGGGGCGGTCGTGAGCGAGAGCGATACAAAAAATGCGGCGAGGGCGTGCTTGGTTTTCATTCGGATTATGTAATTTTGCGCGTGATTTTGCGGCAAACCACGCCGCGAAGATACGTATTTGATTCCGGATCGGCACCGTCGGCCGATTGTTAACTCAAATGTAACGGCGGCGTGAGCCTTTGTAACAACATGGCGGTACCTTTGCGCCGTGAGGACGGGAGACGAACAGTGTATCATGATGGATTTATGCGAAAATAAGAGTTCAAACCCCCGCGCGGAGAGCGTTTCAGCCCCGTCGTACCAATACGCTGCCCCCAAAACAATCCATTTGGTGCCTCCGTACCCCTACGCTACCACCAAAACAATCCGTTTGGTACTTTCGGCCACGGCCGCTACCACCAAAGCAATCCATTTGGTACTTTCGGCGGGCGCGGAAACCTGCCCGCTGGCGGTTCCGGCCCTTGATTCGCGCAGTTTAATCTCTAATACAAATATTTTTCAAGCATGAAAATCAAACGGTTACTTCTTGTAATTCTGTGTCTCGCGGGTGTCGCGACGGTTTCCCGCGCGCAGGTCACCACCTCGGCCCTTGGCGGCCGTGTCACCGATTCCGACGGCGCGGCCGTCATCGGCGCCACCGTAGTGGCGGTACACACCCCCACGGGAACGACCTACGCCGCCGCCTCCGACGCCGCCGGCAACTACCGCATGCGCAACATGCGTCCCGGCGGCCCCTACACCGTGAAGTTCTCCTATCTGGGCTACGCCACGATCGAGTACAACGACATCGCGCTGGTGGTGGCCGACTCCCGGTCGCTCGACGCGAGGATGGAGAGCGACGCCACACTGATAGACGACGTCGTGGTGGTTGCCACGACCCACAAAACGTCGTCGGGCGGCGGCTCGGTCACCGAAATATCCACCCGCGACATAAACCTGCTGCCCACCACCACCCGTTCGATCGGCAACCTGCTCACCCTCACCCCGCAGGCCAGCGGCGAGGCGATCGGCGGCGGAAACTACCGGTCGAACTACCTTACGATCGACGGCGGTTCGTACAACAACATGTTCGGCATCGGCGCCCTGCCCAGCGGCGGCGCGCCCGTGTCGCTCGACGCAATCGAGCAGATGTCGGTCAGCCTCACCCCCTACGACGTGCGCCAGAGCGGCTTCACCGGAGCGGCCATCAACGCCGTCACACGCTCCGGCTCCAACGAGTTCGTCGGTTCGGCCTACACTTATTACCGTGACGAGAAGTTCTCGGGCCTCAGGGTGGGCGACCAGACGCTTACCCGCGGCGCGGCGAGCGCCGAGAAACTGTTCGGCGTCCGTCTGGGCGGCCCCATCCTTCGCAACAAGTTGTTCTTCTTCGGCAGTTTCGAGTATGAACCCCGCACCGCGCCCGGCCCCAACACCCGCGTGTCGACCGACGGTACGGCCGATCCCGACCAGAACATCGTGCGCCCCACGGCGGCCGAACTCGATGAGATCAGCAGTTTCCTCAGGGAGCGATACGGCTACGAAACGGGCCCCTATCAGGACTACAACTTCGCCTCTCCCACCACCCGCATCCTCGCGCGCCTCGACTGGAACATCAACCGCAACCACAAGTTCACCGTGCGGTACAGCCGCCTCACCACCGTGGGCAGTCCGTCGACCCCATCCACCTCCGTCAGCATGGGCGTGGGAGGCTGGTCGACCAGTCCCGGCTCCTTCTATACCTCGGGAAACCGACTCAGCGACAGCGCCAAGTGGTTCAAGAACTCGGGCTACAAGACCGACGACAACTACACCGGGCTGGCGGCCGAGTTGAACTCGTCGTTCCTCGACGGGAGGATCAACAACACCCTGCGTTTCACCTACTCCGATCAGGACATGCCCCGCAGTACCGACGGCGGAGTGTTCCCCTTCGTCGACATTAAAAAGGACGGCACCGCCTTCACGAGTTTCGGTACCGAACTGTTCTCCTACGGCAACCTGCGCAAAACCACCCAGTGGACCATCACCGACGACGTGAGCTGGAGCGTGGGCAGGCACGACATGATGGCCGGTTTCCAGTTCGAACACTCCAACGTCAAGAACGGTTTCATGCGCGCCGGCACGGGCTGGTACGTCTTCGAGAGCTGGGAAGATTTCAAGGAGGGCCGCAACCCCTCGTCCTACGCCATCACCATGTCGACCGCCCCGGGCTTCAAACAGCAGTTCCCCAGCTTCAACTTCAACCAGTATTCGCTCTACTTCCAGGACGACATCGCTCTGAGCGACAGGTTCGACCTGACGGCGGGTATCCGCCTCGACCTCCCCACCTATCCCGCGATGAGTGAGATCCAGACCCACCCGTTGATCGTGGCGCCCGAGTTTCGCGGGGTCGACGGCAAGGGAGGCATCCACTACGACACCGGAACGATGCCCAAGTCGAGGGTGATGTTCTCGCCGCGCGTGGGCTTCAATTGGGACATCAGGGGCGACAAGGCTTATGTGCTGCGCGGCGGCACGGGCATCTTCACCGGCCGCATTCCGTTCGTGTGGATCGTGGCTCAGTCGGGCGACGCCGGTCTGTTGCAGGGCACCCTCGGCTGGAAAGGCGATCAGGTTCCCGGGCCGTTCAATCCCGACATCAACGCCTGGCTGCCCGCCACTCCCCCCCCGCCCGGCACGACGATCATCAACACGACCCCTTCGGTGATGGATCCCGACTTCCGCAATCCGCAGACGTGGAAAAGTTCTCTTGCGTTCGACGTGCAACTTCCGTGGGGCATGAAAGGCTCCGTGGAGGGGATCTTCAACAAGGAGATGAACTCGGTGTATATCTATAAGGACGGCCTGAGTGTCCCCACCGCGCTTAACGTCGCCGGATTCGGCGATCATCGCCTGGTGTACGACGGTACTTACCAGCACAACGTGGCCAATGCGCCCGACAACCAGCCCGGTAGTGTGGTCGACCCGAGCGGGACGCGCGGAGGGCTGACTCCCGTGGTGATAACCAACGCTCCCTACGACAAAAGCGGCCACTACGGCTCGATCACCGCCAAACTCGAAAAGCCGTTCGACCACGGATTCTCCGGCATGATCGCCTACACCCGCAGTTGGGGCCGCAGCATCACCGACGGAGCGGGCGACCAGGCAGGCTCGGTGTGGGGTGCCCGCACGACCGTCAACGGCGCCAACTCGCTCGACATGGGCTACTCCGGTTTCGTGGTTCCCAACCGCGTCGTGGCGTCGGCCTCCTACCGCATTGAGTACGCCGGATCTATGGCCACCACCGTGTCGCTCTTCTACGAGGGTGGCAACGCGGGCCGGTTCTCCTACACCTACAACCAGGCCCTCACCAACGACGGCGGCGGCAACAACCTGATGTACATTCCCACCGCCGAGGAGATCGAGCAGATGGAATTCGTTCCCTACACCTACACTGCGGGCGGAGAGACGATCGAACACTGGACGGCACGCGAGCAGAAGTTCGACTTCATGGACTACATCGAGCAGGATAAATACCTGAGCAAACACCAAGGGCAGTATGCCCAGCGCAACGGCGTGGTGCGTCCGTGGGAGAGCCGTTTCGACGTGAAGATCATGCAGGACTTCTTCGTGAAGACCCGTAGCGGCAAGCGCAACACGATCCAGGTGAGTATCGACATCCTTAACGCCGCCAATCTGCTCAACAAACACTGGGGTGGCGGCCTGAGCTACTACAATACCGCGATCCTCAACATCACCAACGCCCGGGACGTGGCGACCAAGGGTGATACACCCAAGTACCAGATGATGCCTCAGGCAGGTACGCAGAACGCTGCCGCTAAAAGGCTCACCCGCACCTACCACGACTCGTTCAGTTTCAACGACACCTACCGGTTCCAGATAGGCATAAGATATCTGTTCAACTGATCTATCCAAAATAATGAGGGGCGTCCGGCAATTCCGGGCGCCCCTGTTTTTTTATTAATATTTTTTCGACCGGCGCAAGGAGTCAGTTTGACACGGTTTTTACATTACGCAAAACATTGTGATTCAATACATACGAATCGACGTTCCGTCATTTTTTGCTCTTCCAGCCGCAAATGATTATCTTTGGCGGGTGAAGAGGTGCTTTGGCAGATGGTCGGACAAGGTTTTCGTTACCGGAATAAACCCCGAATGGGGAATGATTTGGTAATGGAACTTTGACCTAACCAGTCCTAAAGATGGCATAAGGTGGATTCGCAAAAACCTCGAACCGACACTGAAAACACTAACTTTACACCATTTGTAACTAAATTGCTTTGTGCTATCCATTTTTAACGAAAAACCGTTACATTTACACTCTCACGGATCATGATCATGCGGCGGATAATTCTCATCACAGGCGGCCAAAGTTCCGGAAAGAGTTTCCATGCCGAACAGCGGGCGTTGGAACTCTCTCCGGAACCTGTCTACATAGCCACGGCGCGTGCCGAGGGGATGGAAGATCGCATCGACCGACACCGTGCGCGCCGCGGCCCGGAGTGGACCACCATCGAGGAGCCGCTGCGGCTGGGTCGCCTCAATCTCACGGAGCGGGTCGCGGTGATTGACTGCGTGACGCTGTGGCTTACAAACCTGCTGTTCGAGGCTGAACCTGCAAGAGAAGTTGACGTTGTAGTCACCACGGCCGAACGAGAGCTAAAAGAGTTTACCGCTCCCCAAACCACCTATATTTTCGTAACCAACGAAGTGGGCCTCGGAGGAGTTGCGCCCAACGCCATCGCCCGCGATTTCGCCGACATTCAAGGCCGCGTAAACCGGTTCCTTGCCGCCATCGCCGACGAAGTGACTCTCGTTGCGGCTGGCATTCCCGTAAAGATAAAATGAAGACATTCGACATCATACCTCCCAACGAGGTGATCCGCCCCGATCTCGCCCGTAAAATCGACAATCTGGCCAAGCCGCGCGGATCGCTCGGACGACTCGAAGAACTTGCCCTGCGCGTGGGCCTAATCCAACAGAGCCTCAACCCGGCGTTGTGCTCTCCCGAGAACATACTTTTCGCCGGCGACCACGGCCTGCTTGCCGAAGGGATCAGCCCCACCCCGCGTGAGGTGACGTGGCAACAGACGCTCCATTTCACGCAGGGCACAGGCACGGGCATCGGTTTTTTGTGCCACCAGCACGGTTTCCACCTGCGGGTGGTCGACGCCGGAGTAGATTACGATTTCCCATCCGGCTGCGGAGTGATCGACCGCAAGGTGCGCCGCGGCACATCGAACTGTCTGTACGGCCCGGCCATGAGCACCGACGAACTCGACCGATGTCTCGTCTCGGGCGCCGGGGTGGTCGACGCCGCCGCAGCCGATGGCTGCAACGTTGTGTCGTTCGGCGAGATGGGGGCGGGCAACACCTCACCGTCGGCGCTGTGGATGCACTGCCTGGCGGGTGTTCCGCTACCCGAGTGTATCGGCGCGGGCAGCGGACTCGATGACGCTGGCTGGCAACATAAGTTCGAAGTTTTGACCCGTGCCGCCGAAAACTTCGAGCGCGACGGGTGGAACGGATTCGACGGCACGCCCGCTGCCGCACGCCTCGCAATGGCGCGTTTCGGAGGTTTCGAGATGGCGATGGCAGTTGGAGGAATGTTGCGCGCGGCGGAACTCGGCATGGTAATCCTCGTCGACGGGTTCATCATGACGGCCTGCATTTTGGCAGCGTCGCGTCTCCACCCCGCGGTGTTGCACTACGCCATCTTTGCCCACGTGGGCGACGAATGCGGCCACCGGCGCCTGCTCGGCGAGTTGGGAGCCGACCCGATCCTGTCGCTGGGTCTGCGGCTTGGCGAGGGCTCGGGGGCGGTTTGCGCCTACCCTATCGTCGATTCGGCTGTGAGGATGATCGGCGAGATGGAGTCTTTTGCCTCCTCCAATGTGACAAAATATTTTTAGAGGTTGTTTTGCTTTAATTAATTGGTTATCATCAGATTGTCGGATATTTTCGTGTCTTTATGGTTCTCAACCACATTACTGCTGATGCGTTAAAAATTAGCGTTAAATAAATTCGTAGGTTCCTTGACATTTTGATTATCAAATAATCGGTTCAAACCCTGCACTTTAGTGCAGTTACTTTAGTTTCTATAAAG
>JAITWC010000100.1 GCA_031285485.1 Alistipes sp. | reverse complement strand
CAAAAATTTGACATCTCCATGTTCGAAAACCTGACCGACAAGCTCGACAGATCGTTCAAGATCCTGAAGGGCGAGGGGAAAATAACCGAGATCAACGTCGCCGAAACGCTGAAAGAGATCCGGCGCGCCCTGATCGACGCCGACGTCAACTACAAGGTGGCCAAAACGTTCACCGACACCGTCAAACAAAAAGCCCTCGGCGAAAACGTCATCAAAGCCGTCAAGCCCGGCCAGATGATGACCAAGATCGTGAGGGACGAACTCGCCGCGCTGATGGGCGGCACCGCCACCGACATCAACCTCGCGGGCAGTCCCGCCGTGATCCTCATCGCCGGGTTGCAGGGTTCCGGGAAGACGACTTTCTCCGGCAAGCTCGCCGCACAGATCAAAAGCAAACGCGGCCGTCAGGTGTTGCTCGTGGCGGGCGACGTATACCGTCCGGCGGCGATCGAGCAGTTGAAAATCCTCGGCGCACAGGTCGGCGTGGAGGTCTACACCGAGGAGGAGAACAAAAACCCCGTGCAAATAGCGGAAAACGCCATAAAATACGCCCGCACCAAAGGCATCAACACCGTGATAGTCGACACCGCGGGCCGTTTGGCCGTCGACGAGGCTATGATGCAGGAGATAGCGGCGATAAAGGCGACGGCGAAACCGGGCGAAACGCTCTTTGTGGTCGACGCCATGACGGGGCAGGACGCCGTGAACACGGCGCGCGAATTCAACGACCGCCTCGACTTCGACGGGGTGGTACTCACCAAGCTCGACGGCGACACCCGCGGCGGGGCGGCCATCTCGATCCGCAGCGTGGTCGACAAACCGCTCAAGTTCATCTCGTCGGGCGAGAAGATGGACGCACTCATGGTGTTCCATCCCGAGAGGATGGCCGACCGGATACTCGGCATGGGCGACGTCGTGTCGCTCGTCGAACGCGCCCAAGAGCAGTATGACGAGGAAGAAGCGCGCAAAACGCGCAAGAAACTCTACAAGGACACGTTCGACTTCAACGACTTCCTCGAACAGATCGTGCAGGTCAAGAAGATGGGCAACATGAAGGAGCTGATGTCGATGATCCCCGGCGTGGGCAAGGCGATGAAAGATGTCGAGATCCCGGACGACGTGTTCAAGCAGACCGAGGCGATCATCGGTTCGATGACACCCGCCGAACGCGCCAACCCGTCGATCATCAACGCCTCGCGGCGCGAACGTCTGGCGAAGGGCAGCGGCACCTCGCTCCCGGACGTCAACCGGCTGATGAAACAGTTCGAACAGAGCCGCAAAATGATGCGCTCTGCCGTGGGCATGGGCAGCATGAAGAACATGGCCCAAGCCGCTATGCGGTCGGAACGCCGACGGCGATAACAGCTGCGCAAAAGCGGTAACGGTCGCGGCGGTAGGAACGCCCACCGCGGATTTGGCTGCGCAAGATAATAAAGGGGGTTCCTGTTCCGGCTTACACGGCGTTGAAAGTGCGGGCTATTTGTTCGGCCATTTGGTCTATCCCGTCTCGGAGTTTGCTTCCGATCATCATTTTTATCATCATGTTCATCTCGGCGTGCAGCACCAGGCGCATGCGTGTATCGTAGGGCGCGGACTCTTTTAGTTGCAGCCAGAACGTGAAACCTATCGGCGTGGTGTCGGTCGCCTCCAGTTTGATGAGTTGCCCGGGGATCTTCTCCACCATTCGCAGCCCCATCTCCATGCCCTTCACCTTGAAGGTGCAGGTGTCGCCGTCCACCTTCCAGCCCTCCACGCGGTCGGCCACGAGGGGGGTGAAGTTGTTGAAGTCGCTCAGGGCTTCGTAGACTGTTTCGGCCGAGCGGCGGATCTGTTGTTGTTTGCTTTCGTATTTTTCCAGCATGTCAGTCGAGTATTTCGGCAACCTTGGTTTCGAGAGCGGCGCCGCGCAGATTCTTGGCGATTATCACCCCGTCGGGGCCGACGAGCACGGTGTGGGGGATCGACCGCACGGCGTACTGCACCGCCACGGCATTCTGCCAATCCTTCAGGTCGGAGACGTGGCGCCATGTGAGGCCGTCATCCTCGATAGCCTTGAGCCACGCCTCGCGGTCGCTGTCGAGCGACACTCCGAGGATCTCGAAACCTTTATCCTTGAAACGTTCGTAGAGCTTCACCACATTGGGGTTCTCCACGCGGCAGGGGACGCACCACGACGCCCAGAAATCTATCAGAACGAGTTTTCCTCGAAGCGACGAGAGCGAAAGGGGCGTTCCGTCGGGCCGGGCCTGCGTGAAGTCCGGAGCCTCGACTCCGACTGCCGTCAGAGTCAGCATCTCGCGTCTCTCGCGCAGCCGATCCGTGAAAGCATTCTCCGGCGCACCGGCAACGATAGTCAGCGCCGAATCGACCATTTCGGGTGAGGTAAGGGTGTGGGCATATCTGTTTATCAGGTACGCGGCAAGAATCGTATTGGGATTTTTCAAGGCGGTGGTTTGTGGAAAATCCCAATATTCTGCGTCGACAGCCTCGTATATACGCAATAAACTGTCTATCTCCGGAGTTCCCTTCCATCCGGTAATTCGGAATTTGGCCTCAAGTTCTATCTTTTTGTTATTAACCGCCACCAAATCTTCATCGTATGTTTTGTACGCGTCGTTGGTGGGGGTTCCGGAGAACTCGGCGCCGACAGCCGGGTCGATGGTGGCCCGAATGGTGCCCGGTTCGACGAAGAAGAACGGAACGAGACCGGGCTGTCCCTCGAATAGCAGGGCGTTCTGGTCGGGATAGGCCGTCGGGATGTCGAACCGGAACTTTCCGCCCGCCACGACGGTGGTGTCGAGGCCGTTCTGAGCGCTGTCGAACAGATATACTTTCGTGCCGTCGGCCATTCCGGTGACGGTGGCCTCAAGTGTCGCCCCGGGGCGCGGGCCACACGCGGCGAGCAACCCGGCGGCCAACAATATAAACGATCTTTTCATATTCCGTGTGTTCTTCAAAAGTTTGCGGGATCGGTGCGCCAGCGTTTCAGGGTGTCGACGTCGGCGGGTTTCACGTAGCCCTGCCGCTCGGCGAGGGCTATGAGGGTCGGGTAATCGCTCAGCGTGTCCAGCCCAACCCCCGCCGCAGCGAAATTGGCCGCCGCCTCGTCGAAAGCGTAGGTGAATATCGCCGCCATTCCGAGTACGTTCAAGCCGGCCTCGCGCAGCGCCCGCACCGCGGCGAGCGAACTTCCGCCGGTCGAGATGAGGTCTTCGATGACGACAACCCGCTGCCCGGGGGCGTACTCACCCTCTATGAGGTTCTCCAGCCCGTGGCCCTTGGGCGCCGAGCGGACGTAGATGAAGGGCAGCCCGAGCGCCTCGGCCACCAGCACGCCGTGGGCGATGGCACCGGTGGCGACCCCGGCCACGACCCCGGCCTCGGAATACTTCGCGCGCACCAATTCGGCGAAGGCGTCGCGCACCTGCGCCCGCACCTCCGGGTGGGAAAGCACCCGCCGGTTGTCGCAATAGATGGGCGAACGCCAGCCGCCGGCCCACGTAAAAAGATTTGCGGGACTGAGTTTAATTGCGTTAATTTGCAGCAGTGCTTCCGCTATTTTCTGCGCTGTACGATCCATGATGAGAGATAATTTTTGCAAAGGTAACAAAAAAATCGTCCGCGCGGCGGGGGGTGCCGTCACAGCCGCCGACGGGCGTGTGCTTATGATGCTGCGCCGCGGCGCGTGGGACCTGCCCAAGGGGCACATCGAGCCGGGCGAGTCGGAGCGCGCCGCCGCCGCGCGCGAGGTGTGCGAGGAGTGCGGGCTCGATCCGGCGCTGCTCGCGGTGGGGGGCGAAATAGCGCGAACGGTGCATCTTTCGGCTGCCGACGAGGAGAAACACACCGTGTGGTTCCGCATGGACTACTCGGGCGATCCGGCCCGCGTCGCGCCCCAGACGGAGGAGGAGATCACCGCCCTCGAATGGATCGTCCCCGACGAAGCCCGCCGCCGCGCCGCGGGAAGTTTCGACACCATCCGCACCGTCATCGAAAAACTGATCACCGGGATATGACCCCCCCAGTGACGACGTTCCGGGACGCCAAGGAGAGGGGGATTTGCCCCCGGCGAGGGCTTGGGACGACTCGCCCTAAGTCGCGAAACGGGCGCCGCAGGTGCGGGGCTCACCGACGCCGGGCCCGCAACCGCCGCGACAGCGGCGGGGCGGGCGTAGCCGACCGAGGTGACGGGCAAAACGACCTCCGCGGTGCTTGCGACAATGTCGCAAACGCCAAAACAACTTCGGCGGGGTTTGCGACGTTGTCGCAACGGCCAAAACAACTTCGGCGGTGCTTGCGACGCTGTCGCAACGGCCAAAACAACCTCGGCGGTGCTTGCGACATTGTCGCAAACGCCAAAACAGCTTCGGCGGTGCTTGCGACGTTGTCGCAACGGCCAAAACAACTTCGGCGGCACTTGCGACGCTGTCGCAACGGCCAAAACAACTTCGGCGGTGCTTGCGACGTTGTCGCAACGGGTAAAACGACCTCGGCGGTGCTTGCGACGTTGTCGCAACGACCAAAACAGCTTCGGCGGTGCTTGCGACGTTGTCGCAAACGCCAAAACAACTTCGGCGGAGCCTGCGACGCTGTCGCAAAGACCAAAAAACAACCTGTAACCTACGAGTGGTCGGAAGAAATTCCGTCCACTTTTTTTGTTTATTTGATTGATTTTCGGCTGATTATATTTGGTTATTTCGTGGGCTTTGATTATCTTTAACGATTGGTAGTCAAAACA
>JAITWC010000191.1 GCA_031285485.1 Alistipes sp. | reverse complement strand
CGCGCGCTCCTTGAACGCACGATCGTAATTCCTTTTTTCAATGCTCTTTTCCATTGCCCAAAGTTAAGTTTTGTTTTGGCTTAACTTTTTGTGCGGGCTAAGTTAGGAACTCCAGTTACCTCGGTCGGCTTTATCCGCGCCGCGGGGCCGGACAATCGGGTGCGATCATTGGCGAATGGTTCCGTCTTCGTCCCAAAGGTCTTCCCACGTGGCGCCGGGCCACGTGAACACCTGCCCCTTCACCAACCTGCATCCCCGGTCGATCCCGCCGATCGCCTCCATCTCCGCCGCCGTGAGCGGATCGCCCTCCACCGCGTTGAGGTTGGAGAGCATCTTCCCGGGCTTCACCGAGAACGGGATCACCACCCCGCCGCGCTGTACGCCCCACTTCAGGCACACCGCCGCCGGGTGGACCCCCCTCCGCCGCGCGATCTCCTCTATCACCGGATCTTCCATCGGACTGGTGTCCTCCGGGGTGCGGTCGCGCTCGGGCCGGCCCGGCGAGCCGAGCGGGCTGAAACCTATGGGCTGGATCCCCTCGGCCACCAACCAGTCGAACAGCGCCGGCTGCTGGAAGTGGGGGTGGAGTTCCATCTCGTTGGTCGCCGGGCGCACGCGGCAATCCCGCAGCAACAGCTCCATCTTCGGGCGCGTCATGTTCGACGTGCCGATGTTGCGCACCAGTCCCTCGTCCGCCAGACGCTCTATCGCCCGCCACGTGTGCATGTAGTTCTCGTGAATGTACGGCACGGCGTGCGGGTCGCGCGAGTCGACCGTCACACCCTTGGCGTGGTGGTTCGGGAAGGGCCAATGCACCAGATAGAGGTCGAGGTAATCCAACCCCAGATCGTCGAGCGTGCGGCGGCACGAACCCTCCACGTCGTCGTGGCAGTCGTTCCACACCTTCGAGGTGATCCACAGCTCACCGCGCGTCGCCGTTCCCTCGGCGATCACCTCGGCCAGTGCGCGTCCGATTTCCCGTTCGTTCCCATACACCGACGCGCAGTCGATGTGGCGGTACCCCATCTCCACCGCGGTGTGCACGGCCGCGGCGATGGTCTCGTTGTCGTAGTTGTCGGAACCGAACGTTCCCAGACCGATCGCGGGTATTACCGCTCCGGTGTTAAGCAATTTTCCTTTCATGTATTTTATATGTACGTAATCCGTATATCGTTATCATAACGAAGCAGATGAGCGGCAGCACGAACGAGGCGTTAACCGCCGGGATACCGGCCACCGTGCCGAGGTCGATGATGCGCGCCTGGAGCGGCGGCAGCACCGACCCCCCGAGGATGGCCATGATCAGGCCCGCGCTGCCGAACTTCGCGTCGTCGCCCAGACCGTCGAGCGCTATGCCGTAGATCGTGGAGAACATGCCGCACATGCAGGCCGAAACGCCCACCAGACAGTAGAGCCCCCAGATGTTCTGCAATCCGATCACCCCGACGATCAGCACACCGGCACCGGCCGCGAGCGTGGCGAGCAGTTTGCCCGGCGAGAAGTACTTCAGAAGATAGGTGCAGATGAAACGGCTCACGCAGTGGAACGCCATCGCCGCTATGTTGTAGCGCTGCGACAGCACCTCGGCGTCCTGTTCGAGCATGCCCTGTTCGACGAAGATCCGCGTGCCGTACTGGATGATGAATGTCCAGCACATGATCTGCGCACCAACGTAGAAGAACTGCGCCACGACTCCTTCGCGGTAGTGGGGCAACTTGAGGATGCGTTTGAGCACCGTCCCGAGGTTCATCGTGTGGTCGGTGTCGGCGTTGCGCGGCATGCGCGACACGCGTATGATGATGAACAGCAGGATCACGAATATCCCCACCCCCACATAAGGCCCGATCACCACGCCGAGGTCGGCATCCTTCATTGTCTCGAAAGCCTCGGGCGAGAGCAGCGCGCGTTCGTCGGTGCTGGCGGGGTTGAGCTTGTCCTGAATAAAGCGCATCGCGCAGTACATGCCCAGCAGCGACCCCATCGGGTTGAAGGCCTGCGCGAAGTTCAGCCGCCGCGTGGCGGTGCGCTGGTCGCCCATGCTGAGGATGTAGGGATTGGCACTCGTTTCGAGGAACGACAGCCCGCAGGTGAGGATGAAGTAGGCCGCGAGGAACGGATAGTAGGTGCCGTTGAGCGCGCAGGGGATGAACAGCAGCGCGCCGAGGGCGTAGAGCCCCAGGCCTACGAGTATCCCCGCCTTGTAGGTGAACCGCCGTATGAACAGCGCGGCCGGGAAAGCCATCGCGAAATAGCCCCCGTAGAAAGCGAGTTGGACGAGCGCACCGTCGGTGACGCTCATGCGGAAAATCTTGGAGAAAGCCTTCACCATCGGGTTGGTCACGTCGTTGGCGAAACCCCACGCGAAAAATAGCGTCGTGACGAGCACGAACGGCAGGATCATCTCTCGGGAAAGCAGTTTAGGCGCTGTTTTCATCTGTGTCGAATCTTATAGACCACAAATGTAAAACACAGTCCCGCGATTTTGTGTCAAAATTCCTGCATAAAATAGTATTATTCCGACTTTCGGTAGGAGAAAACCGCCCACACGTTGAAAGCGACGGCGAAACCGCACAGTGCGGCGAGTTGCGGGAGGAGCTGCCCCAGGCCGCTGCCTTTGAGATAGACCAGCCGCATCACCTCGATGAAGTATTTCAGCGGATTGACTGCCGCGATCGCCTGCGCCCAGCGCGGCATGCTCGCCACGGGAGTGAACAGGCCGCTCATCAGCAGGAAGATCATCGTGAAAAAGAACATAACGAACATCGCCTGCTGCATACTCTCGGAGTAGTTGGATATTACGAGCCCCACGCCCGAGACGACCAGAATGTAGATACCCGCGAAGAGCAGTATCGTGAGTAGGCTGCCCGCCGGGTAAAGCCCGTAAACCGCCGCCGCGAGGCCCATGCTGACTCCCAGCACCACGAACCCGATGAGCCAGTAGGGTATCAGTTTGGCCAACACGAAATCGAGGCGGCGCACGGGCGTGACGTTGATCTGCTCGATGGTGCCGGCCTCCTTTTCGCCGACAATGTTGAGCGCGGGCAGGAATCCGCACAGCAGCGTGAGCAGCATCACCATCAGCGCGGGCACCATGAAGACCTTGTAGTCGAGCCGCGGGTTGAACCTGTATTGCGGCACGACGCTCGGAACGCCGGCGGCGGATCCCGCGCCGCCCGCATCCGCGAGAAGTTCGCCCGCGAAGTCATTCAGGATGGAGGTGAGGTACGACGTGCCCAGCGTGCCTTTCGTTCCGTTGACGGCGTTGGCTGCGATCGATATTTTGGCACTCCCGTCCGCGTCGGGCGTGACCGTCGCCTTTTCGAATCCCCGCGCGATCTCCAGAACGATGTCCGCCCGCCCCGCCTCGACGCTCTCCATCGCGGCGGGCCATGTGTCGGCGACGTCGGTGAGGGTGAATCGGCCCGACGAGGCGACCTTTTCCACGAGCCGCCGCGACGAGGAGGTGCGGTCGCCGTCCACCACGGCCAGCCGCACGTCGCGCACCTCCTGATCGGCCGCCCACGGGAAGACGAGTATCATGGTGACGGGCATCATGAGGATGATCCGCGGCACGAACGCGTTGCGGCGGATCTGTTTGAACTCTTTCTCTATCAGGAACCGTATCATGACAGTCTGGTTTTGAAGTTACGCAGGCTGGCGGCCACGAACACGAGCGCCATGCCCCCGAGGATCGCTATCTCGCGCAGCACGAACCGCACTTCGACCCCTTGGATCATCACGCGCCGCACGGCCTCGATGTACCACCGCGCCGGGACCGCGCACGACAGCCACTGCAACGGCGGCGGCATGCTCTCGATGGGGAAGATCAGCCCGCTCAGCAGCATCGTGGGCATCATCAGCCCCATTCCCGAGGCGAGCATCGCCGCCATCTGGTTGCCCACGAGCGTGGATATGAGCAGCCCCAGCGCCAGCGCCGTGAAGATGAACAGCAGCGACACCGCCACTAACCACACGAGGTTCCCGGCGACCGGAACGCCCAGCACGAACACCGCCAGCAGCAGAATGGTGGCGAGGTTGGCCACCGAAAGCACGAAATAGGGCACCGCCTTGGCGAGGATGATGTACACGGGCCGCACGGGCGAGGCGAGCAGCACCTCCATCGTTCCGGTCTCCTTTTCGCGCACTATGGCGATGGCGGTCATCATCGCGCAGATCAGCATCAGGATCAGCCCCATCACCCCCGGCACGAAGTTGAACGCGCTGCGCCCCTGCGGGTTGTAGAGCATCCTCACCTCGACGGGCGGCGCGGCGGCCCCCGAGGCGATGATCCCCGTGGCGTAATTCGTCAGCATCACCGCCTGGTTTGGATCGGTGCCGTCGGCGATGAGCTGGATGGCCGCGCCGCCCGTTCCGCCGTCGGGTTCGTCCGCGGGCCCCGGGCCGAACACCACCACCAGCCCCGCGCGGCCGCGACGGAACACGTCGTCGATGTCGCCGGGCGAGCCGAGGCGCTCGGCGACGGTGAAATAGGGGCTTGCGTCGATGCGTTCGACGACGCGGCGCGTCTCGACGTCCGGCGCGGGGTCCCACACCGCCACGCGGGCGTTGCGCACCTCGGTGGTGATGGCAAACCCGAAGAGCAGGATCTGCGCCACCGGCATGCCCAGCAGGATAAGCAGCGTGCGCCGGTCGCGCAGAATGTGTCGGAACTCCTTTTTTACGAATGCTGCGAACTGTTTCATCTCTTTTTCCTGTTCAAACTCCGCGCGGGAGCGGTAAAACGCCCGCCGTGCCTGTTGCTAACCGTTTAGCAACCGTGAAAACGCCCTGTTTGGCACTTGCTAAACTGTTAGCAACCGCGAAACACCCCTGCGGGACACTTGCTAAACCGTTAGCAACCGTGAAAACGCCCTGTTTGGTACTTGCTAAACTGTTAGCAACCGTGAAAACGCCCTGTTTGGCACTTGCTAAACGATTAGCAACCGGAAACACGCTTCGCGCGCCGGGCCAACTGTTGAAATACGTCGTCCATCGTGGCGGCGCGGTGGGCGGCACGCAGCGCGGCGGGGGTGTCGAGCGCTTCGATACGCCCGTCGACCATCATCGAGACGCGGTCGCAGTACTCCGCCTCGTCCATGTAGTGGGTCGTCGCGAAGACCGTGATGCCCCGCCCGGCGGCGGCGTAGATCAGTTCCCAGAACCCGCGCCGCGTCACCGGATCGACCCCGCCCGTCGGCTCGTCGAGGAACACCACCGCCGGCTCGTGGAAGATCGCCACCGAGAACGCCAGCCGCTGTTTCCAACCGAGCGGCAGGGACTTCACGAGGGTGTCGCGCTCCGCCCCGAGTCCCAGTTCGGAGAGCATCCGGCCGCTCTTTTCGGCGATCCGCGCGGGCTTCATCCCGTAAATCCCGCCGAACAGCCTCAGGTTTTCGCGCACCGTCAGGTCGCCGTAGAGCGAGAACCGCTGGCTCATGTAACCGATGCGGCGCTTGACCTGCTCGGCCTGACGCGCGATGTCGAACCCCGCCACCGTCGCGCGTCCCGAGGTGGGTTTGCTCAGGCCGCACAGCATCCGCATCGCGGTGGTCTTGCCCGCGCCGTTCGCTCCGAGGAAGCCGAAGATCTCGCCCCTCGCCACCTCGAAACTGATGGCGTCCACCGCCGTGAAGTCGCCGAAACGTTTGGTCAGGTCGGTCACCGTTATCGCTCCGTCGTTCATCGCCGCGTGTTTTTTATGCCCCCGAAGGCCTCCGGGTATGCGTCCTTTATCTCGCCGGGCGCGACAACCCCCGCCAGCGCCCCATCCTTTATTATCGCCACGCGGTCGCACCGCGCCGCCTCGTCCATGTACGGAGTCGAAACGAGAATGGTTATGCCCTGCTCCCTCATTCGTCCCAGCATCTCCCACAGCTCGCGGCGCGAGACGGGATCGACGCCCGTTGTCGGCTCGTCCAGCAGCAGCACGGAGGGCTTGTGAATAAGGGCGCAGCACAGGGCGAGCTTCTGTTTCATTCCGCCCGAGAGTTTGCCCGCCCGCCGCGTGCGGAACGGCTCGATCTGGCGGTAGATGTCGTCCACGAGGTGGCGGTTCTCCCCGACGTCGGTGCCGAACAGGGTGGCGAAGAAAGCGAGGTTCTCCTCCACCGTCAGATCGCCGTAGAGCGAGAACCGCCCGGGCATGTAACCGATCCGCCGGCGGATTTCGCGGTAGTCGCGCACGGTGTCGAGGCCGTCCACCGTGGCCGCGCCGCCGTCGGGCAGCATCAGCGTGGCCAGGATGCGCAGCAGCGTGGTCTTGCCCGCGCCGTCGGGCCCGATCAGGCCGTACACCTCGCCCGGCCGCACGGAAAAACTCAGCCCCCGCAGGGCCTCCACCGTCCCGCCTCCTCCTCCCGCGCCGCCGTAGCTCTTCGTCAGGCCCTCCGCCGTTATCGCTTTTGTTTC
>JAITWC010000156.1 GCA_031285485.1 Alistipes sp. | reverse complement strand
AGCATGCTGCCCAGCCGCCCCTTGATCGACACATAGCCGTCGGGCGCGATGTTGGCCAGGTCGCCCGTGCGGAACCATCCGTCGTCGGTGAACACCTCGGCGGTCTTTCCCGGATTCTTGAAGTAGCCCTGCATCGCGCACGGGGTCAGGGCTACAAGTTCGCCGTCACCCTCGGCGTTGGGATCGTCGATCCGAAGCGACACGCCCCTGACCGCGGGCCCGGTGGTGCCGAGACGCACCATGCTCGGCGCGACTCCCGCCAACAGCGGCGCGGTCTCGGTGAGTCCGTAACCTATGGCGTAGGGGAACCGGGCCTCCAGCAGGAACTGCTCCGTCTGTCCGTCAAGTTTCGCCCCGCCGATGCCGAAGAACCTGAGTCGTCCGCCGAACAGTTTGTACAGTCTCCTGCCCGCCAGCCGGTGCAGAATCCGCCGGAAGAAAAGCTTCGAGTAGAACCAGCCCCACACCGCGTTGGCGGTGAACTTGGCCAGTACCTGGTTCTTGTATATCTTGTCCATTATGAGAGGTACGCTCAGCATCACGGTCGGGCGGATATCTTTGAGCGCGGGCAGCAGCGTGGAAACCGTGGGCGGCCGGTCGATGTACCAAACGCACGCGCCGTAGGCGAACGGATAGAGCATCCCGATGGAGCATTCGTAAGTGTGGCTCAGCGGCAGTATCGACAGGAAAACATCGTCGGGCACGATGGGGAATATATCGTAAGCGATCTCGATCTGCGCCACCAGCGCCCCGTGCGACAGCATCACCCCTTTGGGGGCCGACGTCGTGCCCGAGGTGTAGATTATCGCCGCCGTGTCGTCGGGCTTAGGCGTGGCGCGTCGGCCCGGCTTCACGTCCGGGGCGTGGTTCTGGCGGAGCACTCCGAGGTTCTTGGTGCGGACGATCACCGCCTGAGCGTCGAGCGTCTCCTTCGAGAGTTTCGAGTATAGTTTATCGCTCACGAGCAGCGCCCTCGCCTCGCTGTGGCGGATGATCTGGTCGAACTCCTCGCCCGAGAAACCGGGCAGTATCGGCACCACCACCATGCCCATCTCCACCACGGCGAAGTAACACACCGGCCAGGTGGGCATGTTGCTCGACAGCAGCAACACCCGGTCGCCCGCCGACAGCCCGGCGTCGAGCAGCGTTTGCTGAAGTCCTCGCGTCATTTCGCCGAACTCGCGGTAGGTCATGCGGTCGCGTTCATACATCGCGTGGCTGAACCGATCGGCAAACCGTTCTATACTGTTATTATATATGTCGGCAAGTGTCCTCATGGCACGCAAAGATAATGTTTTTTATCTTTGCCCGATCTTTGTGCCTGTGTTAAGTTATCATCATATAAAGGAATATGCCGCCGAAGCGGGATTTTCGCTCTCCGGGGTGGCGCGTTCGAGGGTTTTGGAGGAACACGGCCCGCGGTTCGCGGCGTCGCTCGCGGCGAGCGGTGAAGGTGCGCTGGGCTATCTGGTGCGCGACCCGGCGCGGCGTCTCGATCCCGGCCGCCTTGTGCCGGGCGCCCTCACTGTGGTGATGTGCGCCATGGCCTACGATCCCCGTCCGGTGGAGACGCCCGACGGACTAGTGTCGGCCCACCGCCGCGACGGCGACTACCATCCCCGCATCATGGCGATGCTCGGCGCGATGCTCGACCGTCTTCGCGCCGACGTGCCTGGTCTGGTGGGCCGCGCGTTCTGCGACACCTCTCCGATCCTTGAAAAGGCGTGGGCCGTGGAGGCGGGCCTCGGGTGGATTGGCCGCAACTCGCTGCTCGTCAACCTGTCGCTCGGATCGTACCTGTTGCTGGGCGGGTTGGTGCTTGCCGCTCCCGCCGACCGCTACGACGAGCCTTACTCCGGGTCGGGATGCGGTGCCTGTCGTCGATGTGTCGCCGCTTGTCCCGCGGGCGCACTCGCTGTCGTTACAGCGCCGGACACGACTGAAAGCCCCTCGGAAACCCCTGCGACAGTCGACACAAGGCGCTGTATATCTGCTCTGACGATCGAATCGTTGCGTAGCGGAATATCTCCCGCGGACCCTCTTCACGGTTGGATTTACGGTTGCGACGTGTGCCAGACAGTGTGCCCGCGCCAAAAAAAATGTGACTCCCCGAAAAAAAACGGCATTTTTTTTGAAAATCAATAACTTTTAATTTACTTTGCCGTGTCAAATGGGGAGCGTTTTCCCATTGTAAAGAAAGTTTTTATAATTATCTCCTATGAAAGGCAAAGTAAAATGGTTCGACACAGCCAAAGGTTATGGTTTTGTGACGACCGACGAGGGTCAGGACGTGTTTGTACACTACACCGGCATTCAGGGCGACGGTTTCCGTGGTCTGGAGCAGGATCAGGCAGTTGAGTTCGATCTTGACGAAGGCAAAAAAGGCCCTCAGGCTATCAACGTAACGGTTTTAAAGTAAATCCTTTAATAACGCTTTATCGACACAGGGGGCGGTACCGCCCCCTGTGTTTTTTGAGTCGACGTCAATTATCCATCAACGGAAACCCCGGCGAATGAAACGCCGAAGTCGAGTTACCCTCGTCCCCAGAGACAACATAGTACTCGATCCCCGCGGGGGCACGCTCAAGCATCCGCTGCGCCCGCTCGACCGTTCCGCTTGCCATGATCCCCGTGGCCCACGCATCGGCCAACGCACACTCGGCGGCCACTATGCTCACCGACAGAATCTCCCCAATCGAAGGAAATCCAGTCAAGGGGTCGATGGTATGAACCCGAGTCCGCCCACTCTCATCCACAAACCAGTTGCGATAGTTTCCGCTCGTGGCGATGGCTCGCAGCCCGCCGGAGAACGCCACCATCGCCTCGCGCTCGCTCACGATTCCGAAGGCCGGTTTGTCGATTTGGATCCGCCACTCACGCCTGTATTTTTCATTGGTACCTTTCACACGCACCTCGCCCCCGACCTCCACCATGTAACTGTCCACACCCTCGCCATCGAGCATCAGTGCGAGCCGGTCGACGGTGAACCCCTTGGCAATGGAGCTGAAATCGAGCCGCACCCGCGGTTCATCCTTTATAATGCGCCCTGCCGCCACGGACGTTCCCGCCTTGATGCGCACTTTACCCATCCCCACAAACTCCATCAGCGAGTCGACATCAGGCTCGGCCTGCACCCCGCTAGGCCCGAACCCCCATGCGTCGACCAGCGGAGCCACCGTCGAATCGAAATATCCGTCCGTGGCGGCGTTCACCTGTTTGGCCATCGCAAAGAGATACTCGAAGAGCGGCGTAACGGCGTCGGTTTCGTTGCGATTTATGCGGCTCGTGAGTGACTCGGGGTTGAACATCGAGAAGGTCATGTCGATCTCGGAAAAAACATCCGCTATTTTTTCCGCCGTCCCGGCAGGTGGGTTCTTCACCACAATGTGATATGTGGTGCCATGTGCGAAATGGCTGAAAGTCCAGTAGTTAGCCGACACGCAGCTCACGGTCAACAAGCTTAAAAGAGGTACAAGTAGTCTCATTGCTCGGCCTTTTAGGGAGCAAAGTTACAAAAAAAGTAAAAAAAAGTCGCGCCCCTCTTGCAGATAGAAAAAATGTGCATATCTTTGCACCCGCTTTGAACGAAAAACGAGTTTCAAAGTGGGCGGGAATGCGGCCACCGGAGACGAGCAAGAAGCGAACAGAAACGGTTCTTTGATTTACTGGTATACAAGAGAGAAACAGAAATGTAGTTGAAGTTTATTCAATTCCTGAGATCGATTTTTCGGTCTCGCAAAATGGATTCAAGTAGTCGGGACTCTAAAAGTACAAAATTATTTTTTTACAATGGAGAGTTTGATCCTGGCTCAGGATGAACGCTAGCGGCAGGCCTAACACATGCAAGTCGAGGGGCAGCACAGGATGTAGTAATACATTTGGTGGCGACCGGCGGACGG
>JAITWC010000155.1 GCA_031285485.1 Alistipes sp. | reverse complement strand
TCAGATCGGCGTGTATCATGCTCCTCGCTGTTCTCTTTGGCGGTATTTCGGCATTCGCCCAGAGCGGCCGTACCGTTCGCGGAACCGTGACGGGCCCTGACAATGCTCCGATAGTCGGTGCCATCGTCGTCGTGAAGGATGCCCCCACGACAGGAGCGATCACCGATACCGAAGGTAGGTTTTCGCTCAACGTTCCGGCGGCCAATCAGGTTCTTTACGTCTCGTACATGGGGATGGTGCCGCAGGACGTGGAAGTTACCGGACGCACCGATGTTGCCATCGTGATGCAGATCGACGCAACGAACATCGAAGAGGTGATCGTCGTCGGTTTCGGCCAGCAGCGCAAGGCGAGCGTTGTGGGTGCGATTACCCAGACCACGGGTGAAGTGCTCGAACGCGCGGGCGGGGTCACCAACCTCGGTGCCGCGCTGACGGGTAATCTTCCGGGTGTCGTGACTATGCAGAGTACGGGTATGCCCGGTGAGGAAGACCCCCGGATCATTATCCGCGGCCGCAGTTCATGGAACAACTCGGAACCGCTGGTGCTGGTCGATGGTATCGAACGTCCCATGAGGGACGTCGACATTAACTCGGTGCAGACCCTCTCCGTGTTGAAGGACGCCTCGGCGACCGCGGTCTACGGGGTGCGCGGAGCCAACGGGGTTATCCTTATCACAACCAAGCGTGGTAAACTGGGACGGCCCAACATCGACATCGGCATCAATTCGACCATGAAAGTACGTTCGGATATTCCCGACATTTACGACTCCTACGACGCGCTGATGGTCCGTAACCGCTCGGTGGAATCGGAGTTGGGCGTAAATCCCAACGCATGGCAGTACATCACTCCTATGGAAGAGATCAGCAAATATCGCAACCAGTCGGGTGAAGATAAAATGGGCAATCTGATATCCGAAAGGTACCCAAACGTAGACTGGGAAGACTGGTTACTCAGGGATTTTGCCATGTCGTGGAACGCCAACGTGGGCATCTCCGGGGGTAACGACTTCGTTAAGTATTTCTCCAACGTGGACTACGCGCGTGAGGGTGACCTTTTCCGTCGTTTCGACAGCGGGTTCCACTACAGCGACAAGCTGGGATACGGTTTCGACCGTCTCAATGTGCGTAGCAACCTCGACTTCTCGCTCACCAAGTCGACCACTTTCAGGGTCAACCTCTCGGGTACTCACGGAAAACGCACCACTCCGGCCGACAAACGCTACGAGAACACGATGTGGGACGCTCTCTACACTACCGCACCCGACGCGTTCCTTCCCATTTACAGCAACGGCATGTGGGGCCATTATCGACCCACACCCGATGCTTCCGTCAACTCGGTCATGTCGCTCGCCACGACAGGTATCGAGTACATCACCACCGACCGCCTCAACACCGACTTTATTCTTGAGCAGGATCTCGGCATGTTGGTGAAAGGGTTGAAGATTCAGGGGCAACTGTCGTACGACAACAGTTACCGGGAGAATGAACGCGGTGTCAACAACCTCTACCAAAACACCATCATCAGCAAGTGGATCGATCCCAAGACCGGTGTGGTCTTCACCGACTCGCAACCCGACGCCAACAACGGATTCGACGGCCAGACCACCTACAACTGGGAGTCACGTGCCGGTTCGGTCGACAACGGTCAACTGTACCGCCGCGTCTACTACTCGGGCCGCATCTCTTACGCCAACGTCTTCGGTAAACACACCGTCGGGGCGATGGCCGACGTGAGCCGCGAGGAGAGCGGTCGAGGCAGCCAGATTCCCAACTACCGTGAGAACTGGGTGTTCCGCACTACCTACGACTTCGGAGGACGTTACTTCGTCGAGTACAACGGTGCTTACAACGGTTCCGAAAAATTTGCGTCACAGAACCGTTTCGCATTTTTCCAGTCGGGAGCTCTCGGATGGATGATTACCGAGGAACCTTACATAAAGAAACTAAACCTCGGGTGGCTTGACATGCTCAAGGTGAGAGCCTCCTACGGTCAGATCGGGGACGATCAGGTGAGGGGCCGCTGGCTCTATCAGGACACATGGGAGCCGCGCACTAACAACTTTGCTCATAGTATAACCAATGGTCCCAGCCCCAGCCGTAGCCCTTATCAGACGTACTACCAGTCGGTTGTGGGTAACCCCAATGTCCACTGGGAGGTTGTGACCAAGACCAATATCGGTGCTGACTTCACGCTGTTCAAGGGTCTGCTCACGGGTACCGCCGAGTTCTTTAATGACAAGCGCACCAACATTCTGCTCGAAGGATCGGGCCGCGCAGTACCCCCGTACTACGGAACGAACGCTCCGACGGCCAACCTCGGTGAGGTGCACACGAGCGGTTTCGAACTCGAAATGCGTGTCAACAAGCAGTTCGGTCCCGACCTCCGTCTGTGGGGTAACCTCGTTTACACCCACGCCAAGGACGAAGTAATAAATAAGGACGACCCCCAATTCCTGCCCGATTACCAGAAGGCGGCAGGTAAACCCAACGACCAGCCCTATTCCTACATCAGCCACGGCTACTACACCAACTACGACGAGTTGTACGGCAGTACCGCCCATAGCCAGCTCGATGACGTTCGTACCCCCGGCAACTACGTCATTCTCGACTACGATGCCAACGGTATCATCGACAACTACGACAGTGTGCCCTGGGGCTATTCGGGTACTCCGCAGAACACCTTCAACGCCACCGTCGGTGTCGACTGGAGGGGTTGGAGCGCGTTCCTTCAGTTCTACGGTGTGAACAACGTGTCGCGACGGGTGCCGTTTAACAGTCTTGGAGGTGTACGCAACACCGTGTATAACGAGGGAGAGTACTGGTCGAAGGATCATCCCGACTCGGGCAAACCTCTGCCCCGCCAGTCGATCATCGCGAGTCCCTACACCGACGGTTTACGTCACATGTACGACGGTTCCTACGTCCGTCTGAAGAACGCCGAGGTCAGCTACACTTTCTCCAGCCAAAACTGGGTGCAGAAACTCGGCATCGGCAGCCTCAAGATCTACCTGAACGGTAACAACCTGTGGTTATGGACCCGCATGCCCGACGACCGCGAGTCGAACTACAACTCCTCGGGTGTGGAATCGAACACCGCCTACCCGACGGTCAAGCGCTTTAACTTAGGTATCAAATTAACATTGTAAAACTCCGATATGAGAACTAAAATAAAATATTGTCTTTTTTGCGGGTTGCTTGCCGCCTCGGTGGTAATGAGTTCCTGCACGGAATATCTGGATCGCGAGCCGAAATCGATCATATCCGAGAGAACGGCGTTCCAGAACTTCCACAACTTTCAGGGTTTTGTCGAACAGTTGTACAATCAGATTCCCGACGTTATGAAGCACACTTGGGTGAGTTCGTTCAACTGGGGCGAAGACGAGATCGCCACCATAGGCGGCAACGCCGAACGTGCAATGGTGACCCGGTTCGACCGTGGGGACTTCAGGGCTTATATCGGCAATGGAGAAAATTTCCTCGACCGTAACTTTGGAAATAATGACCCCAATAGCAACGACCGTATGGCGAAATCTATCTGGAGGGGAGGATGGCTGGCCATCCGTCAGGCCAATCAGGGCCTGGCCGCACTGGAAGAAGGCTACATGGTCAACGCCACGCAGGCCGAGAGAGACATCATAGCCGGCCAACTGTACTACATGCGCGCGTGGTGGCATTTCCAGATCATCAGTTACTGGGGAGGCATGCCCTACGTCGACACAGTGTTGCCCAGCGACGAACCGCTCACCATGCCTCGTCTGACCTATCGCGAGACGGCAGACCGCATTAACGAGGATTTCCGCAAGGCAGTCGAACTATTGCCCATCAACTGGGACGAAACCGAGATCGGCCGCCGCACCTCCGGCATGAACCACTTACGTCCGAATAAAATTTGGGCGCTCGGTTTTCAGGGTAAGAACCTGCTGTTCGCAGGCAGTCCGCTTATGACCCACGGTGTGGGTGGTCCCAAAACCTACGACACCGAGTATTGCAAACAGGCGGCCGACGTGTTCGGCGAGTTGCTGGCGCTGGTCGAAAGCGGCCAGACCCAGTACTCACTCGTGCCTTTCGAAGAATACAGCACGCTCTTCTACACGCAGAACCAGGGATGGAGGATGCCCGGCAGCACCGAGGCCATCGTGCGTTCGCAGAGCTTCAGCGCCGACTCCCAATGGCGTCAGGCCCAGGTGTACCAAAACCAGAATATAGCCGACGGCGACAAGGTCGTTCTGGCGCCCACCGCCAACTACGTCAATTACTACGGTATGGCCAATGGGTTGCCTTTGGAAGACCCCGAGTCGGGATTCGACAAGAACTTCCCATGGAAAGGCCGCGACCCGAGATTCTATCAGCACATCATCTACGACGGAGTGAAGGTGACCACAGGTGTCAGCGACTATCAGTACGCCAATCTGCAGAACGGAGGTAACTACAGTACCAACCCGTCCAACAACTCGCGCACGGGATACCACAACTACAAGTTCATCCCGAAAGAGGCCAACACTGTCGATAGCAAGTGGGGTTACTCCACCCAGTTGCACCTCCACCTGAGTTGGATGCGTCTGGCCGACGTCTATCTCATGTACGCCGAGGCCGCAGCGCAGGGTTACGGTGGAGCGACGGGTAAATCGCCCAGATTCGACAAAACGGCTGTCGACGCACTCAATGTGCTTCGCGACCGTTGCGGTTTGGGCCACGTGCACGACAAGTTCACCGGATCGCTCGACGCTTTCATGGGCGAAGTTCGCCGCGACAGGGCTGTCGAGTTGTCGTTCGAAGGACATCGTTTCAACGACCTTCGCCGCTGGTTGCTCCTCACCGAGTATCCCTATAACATCAAGACCACTCATAAGTTCGACCGTGCACGGCCGCTCGACGTTACCGTCGATCCTTCCGAAAACGAAGTACGCAACTTAACGGAGGAGGTTCTCCTGACACGCCCGTTCTCGAACAAGCACTATTGGATGCCTCTCAAGACCGGAGATGTGAGTATGTATCCCGAATTCGGACAAAACCCCGGTTGGTGATTGATAATTTAAAAAAGACTTGACAATGAAACAAATAAGAAAAACAATCGCGTTTTGCGCAATGTTGGCTTTCGGATGCGGCATAGCCGTAGCCCAAAGTGTTGATAGAGCGGAATCGGGTTCGGCGGCGGGAACGGACAACTCCACGGACGGTGACACCGTCGAGGTCGCGTATCGCACCATCGACAAGAGCGATATCATGGGAGGCACCTCTTGGGTCGATATGAACGAAATGATGTCCAAATCGTACGGCCTCAGCAGTCTCGCCTATCTCGACGTCGTCGGTGGGTACGGAAACGGGCTGTGGGGTATGATGAGCGGTCCGCTGATCCTGGTCGACGGTTTTCCGCGAGGTCTGGACAATGTGCAGGCTACAGAGATCGAGTCCATCACCGTATTGAAAGGTGCAGCCGCCGTGGTTCTCCACGGCCCGAAGGCTGCCCGCGGGGTAGTGATGATCACCACCAAACGTGGCGAGATCGGCGAGCGGCAGATCAACGTTCGCGCCAACACGGGTTTCTTCGTCCCAAAAATGTTTCCTAAGTATCTCGGTTCCGCCGAGTATATGACCCTCTACAACGAGGCGAGAACCAACGACGGTCTCCAACCGCTTTACTCGGCCGAGGATATCTACAACCACGGTTCGGGGATCAATCCCTATCGCTATCCCGACCACGAGTTCTACACATCTGACTACCTCAGGAAGGCCTACAACCGTTCGGATGCAATGGCCGAGATCAAGGGTGGCGGCGAGAGAGCACGTTACTACACTACGGTGGGCTATTCGCGCCAGGGTCAGTTAATCAAAGCAGGTAACGCCGCCAACGACTTTTTAAGCCACATGTTCGTCCGCGGTAACATCGACTTGAGCCTGCACGAACTCATCTCCGCACGAGTAGACGCGAGCGCCACGTTCAACGATCAGAACTATTCTTCCGGCGATTTCTGGGGTGGGGCGGCCACACTGCGTCCCAACCGTGTTACTCCGCTCATTCCGATCGATATGGTTGAGCTTAACGATACAGGTTCTTTGGAGCAGTTGGCGGCGACCGAAAACATTATCGACGGGAAATATTTCTTAGGAGGTACCCAGCTCGACCAAACCAACCCGATTGCGGACTTGTACGCCGCGGGTGATGGCCGATTAGTCACCCGTCAGTTCCAGTTCGACGCGAAGATGGACTTCAACCTCCGTAACGCGATCGACGGACTCTTTTTCCGTGCCAAGTACGGTATCGACTACATTTCGCTTTGGACTCAGGACTACACCAACACCTACGCGACCTTCCAACCGTCGTGGACTTCACATGGCGGTCAGGATGTGATAGGCTCGCTCACCAAATACGGAGAGGATCTCCGAACGGGTAACCAGAACATCTCCGATTCCGGTTACGAGAACGTCCAGTACTTTTCGGCTCAGTTCGACTGGACCAGAACCGTGGACTCGTCTCACAACATGTTCGCTCTGCTGGTCGCCAACGGCTGGCAAAATCAGCGGAGCGGCCAGTACCACAAGTATTCCAACGCCAACCTCGGGTTGCAACTCTCCTACGACTTCGAGAAGAAGTATTACGCCGATTTCAGCGCGGCAGTGCCCTGGTCGGCAAAGTTGCCGGAGGGCAAAAGGGCCGGTTTCTCACCCACTCTCACTCTGGGCTGGCGTCTGACCAAAGAGTCGTTCCTCGAGGAGAGTAAGGTGCTCGACGATCTGGTGTTGTCGCTCTCGGGTGGTATAGTAGCCCAGGACCTCGACATTATGGTCAGCGACAACCCGATGGGTTATTTCCTCTACGAGAAAGTCCTTCGACGCGGAGGCTGGTGGGCGTGGGCCGACAACGGGGGGGAAGCCGCTACCGAATACAATCGTAGCAACAACCCCGACATGGGTTACGTTAAGCGTAAAGAGATCAGCGTATCACTCCGCGGTTCGATGTGGGATCGTCTGTTTACGTTCGATCTGAGTTGGTTCTACACCCGGATGGACGGTCTTCTCACCCGCCCTACATCGGTCTATCCCAGCTACTTCACGCAGACCGGCTATCCGTCATCATCGCTCATGCCCTACATCAACTACAACACCGATGACTACACCGGTTTGGATTTCAGCGTCTACCTCAACAAGAAGTTCGGCGAGGTGGATATTAAGCTCGGTTTCAACGGTCTTTACTCCGCAAACAAAGCCGCGCGACGCGATGAGATCTACGAATACGACTACCAGAGACGCGAAGGCAAGACCACTTATGGCCTTTGGGGTCTGGAGAGCCAGGGTCTGTTCGCCACCGATGCCGAGGCCGCTTCGGCCGACCAAACTTTCGGCCCAGTTCAGGCCGGTGACATCCGCTACAAAGACCAGGACGGTGACGGTAAGATCGACAGCAACGACCAGGTGCTCCTCGGTCGCCAGGACACTCCGTTGTTCCTGGGCCTCAACCTAACTGCAAAGTGGCGCAACTTGACTTTCTTCGCAATGGGTTATGGCGCTTACGGTGGCACCAGCATGAAGAGCAGTTCGTATTACTGGATGCGTAGCAGCAGCAAATACTCCGTAATGGCCCGCGACCGTTGGACTGAGGCAACCGCGGCCACAGCCACTTATCCGCGTCTGACGACCACCAACAACGACAACAACCTTCGTGCTTCGGACTTTTGGACCTACAAGACCAACGCTTTCCGCCTGCAGCATGTGCAGCTGACCTACGATCTGCCAAGTGAAGTGTTCGGCAACAGTTGGGTGAAGGGCATGAGCGTCTACGTGGCCGGTAACAACCTGCTGACCATATCCAAGGAACGCAAGCATTTGGAGACGAATGTAGGTGTGTCTCCTTTGACGCGATTTTACAATCTCGGTTTGAAAATGTTATTCTAAACCCGAAAAAAGTAAACGTATGAAAAAGATATTAAAATTCGTAGTAATCATTCCTTTCCTCACTGGATGCGAAGACCTTTTCGTGCCTGCTCCGGAAAACTTCCGGTACGAAGAATCGCTCTACAACGAGCCAGCCTTCGCGCAGGGACTTTTGGGTCACGCCTACATAGGTAATCCCCTCGGAGGCTGGTTGTTCCACGACGTGGCCACCGACGATGCGGTGTCGAACGATCCGAACAACGGCTACCGCCGCATGGCTACCGGCCAGTGGACGTCGAACTCCGGCGCTCCGATGGACCGTTGGCAGTACCTTCGCGCCTCGATGCAGTACATCAATCTGTTCATTAGTATGGTTGACGACGTCAAATGGGCCAACGACCCGCTGATCGCCCGCATGATCAACGACCGTCTGAAAGGCGACGCTTACGGTATGCGCGCGCTGTTCCTCTACCACTTGATCCTGCATCACGGAGGTTGGGACAACAGCGGTCAGTTGCTGGGCATTCCGATCCTTACGGAGCCCGAGGACACCGACTCCGAGTTCAATCTGCCACGCGACACTTTCCAGAAATGTGTGGAGCAGATCTACGCCGATGCCGAGATGGCACTCAGTCTTCTTCCGTCCGCTTACAACAATATCTCCGACGACGCTCTCGTGCCGGAAAAATACGCGAATATGGCGACTGCGGAACATAAGGAGACCCCGGGCAACCTGGCCGCCATGTACTCCCGCACGTTCGGTAATCAGCACCGTAACCGCATGAGCGGAGGCATTGTCGAGGCGATTCGCGCCCAGGTGACGTTGCTAGCCGCAAGTCCGGGTTACAGTACCGGCACCAGCTACACGTGGGCCGACGCCGCCCAGCAGATGGCTATCGTTCTGAATCGCTTGGGAGCGAATCCCGTTGCCGAGATCGACCCGAACGGTGGCACATGGTACGCCAACGCGAGAGAGATCGACGGTTTGGGTTCGGGTAACAATCCCAAGGAGATGCTTTGGAGGTCAAACAAGGAGACCAACCGCGGCCTCGAGGAAGATAACTTCCCGCCTACGCTGTTCGGTCGCGGCCGTATCAATCCCACCCAGAATCTGGTGGACGCATTCCCTATGGCCAATGGTTATCCTATCGGCCACGCGTTGAGTGACTACAATGAGAACAATCCCTACGCAGGTCGCGATCCTCGTCTGGGCCGGTACATTCTCTACAACGGCCAAACGGCAGGTCATCAGAACACCGTGATCACCACCGCCGTCGACGGTACCGGTAATGATGCCCTCGGACGCACCGAGACCTCCACCCGCACCGGCTACTACATGAAGAAGTTGTTGCGTCAGGATGTCAACGCCAATCCGAGCGGCGCCAACAATCAGGCGCACTACAAGCCTTTCATCCGCTTCACCGAGATCTTCCTTGGTTACGCCGAGGCGGCTAACGAGGCATGGGGCCCGGTCGGAACCGCTCCGAACGCGAGCTACTCGGCTTACGACGTGATCAAAGCCATTCGCGCGAGGGCGGGCGTGGGTACCGAAAACGGTGACGCGTACCTCGAATCGATTCGTGGCGACAAGGACGCGATGCGTGAGCTGATCCGCAACGAACGCCGTCTGGAGCTCTGTTTCGAAGGGCACCGTTTTTGGGATCTGCGCCGCTGGCAGGCACCCATCACCGAAGCGGCCCGCGGTATGAGCATCACCGCCGCCGAATACAAGGTAATTCCCGTGGAGAACCGTGTCTACGCCGATTATATGTATTTCGGCCCGATACCCTATACGGAAACGCTTAAGTACAGCAACCTCCAACAGAACAGAGGTTGGTAACAGCAATGTCGAATTAAAAACATGAAAGGCAATATGAAAAAATATCTTATAGCACTTCTTCTGGTGGGCATCGGGTTGACCTCGTGTAACAACAGTCCGCTCCATCACCCCGACTACGGCATGACATCCGTCTACTTCGCCTATCAGACTCCCGTTCGTACGATCGTGCTCGGTGAGGACGAAACGACCGATACCACTCTCGACAACGAGTATCGCTGTCAGATCATTGCCACGATAGGGGGCCTTTATGAACAGACCAAGGAGGTGGAGATCGGCATCAAGGTCGATAACTCGCTGGTAGACAATCTATCTTTCGACGGCACGAGAGACGTTCTTGCCATGCCGTCGAACTACTATACACTCGGTTCCACCGACAGAATCACGATGCCGAAGGGCGAATTTTTCGGTCGTCTAGATGTTCAGCTGACCGATGCGTTCTTCTCCGATCCGCTCGCTGTGGAGAACAATTACGTGATTCCGATCTTGATGACAGGTGTGAGTAATGCCGACAGCATTTTGCAGGGGATACCCTTGTTCCCCAATCCCAACCGCGCGATCGACAACGACTGGGATGTTCTTCCCAAAGACTACATCCTCTACGCCGTGAAGTACATTAACAAATACACCGCCAACTGGTTGCGTGGCGGGACGGATGTATTCAGCGGTTCGAGGACCGGAACGGTGGAACGTGACAAGGAGTATGTCGAATACAACGAGGTTATTGCCACCAGTACCATTTCTCTCAACGCGGTCGAGTATCCGGTCAGCGTCATGGATGCCAACAACACTCAGCGCGACTGCACTCTGATCCTCACATTCGACTCCGTCACGGGTAATTGCACCGTAACGTCGGGTACAGAAGAGGTTGCCGTCAGCGGTAGCGGCAAGTACGAGGCGCATGGTGCGAAGCAGTCCTGGGGTAACAAGGATCGCGATCGAATCACGCTGAACTACACCCTCGACTTCGGCGACATGCAAGTTGCGACGGATGATGTTCTCGTGATCCGTGATCGTGGGGTTCTACGTCAGGAGTTCACTCCTGTGTTGAAGAATTAACGATTAAAACTATGCAAATAATGAAAAACAGTGGAATATTGCTGACTGCCCTGTTTGCCGGGGCTGTTATGGCGTCATGTGCCGATTTCGACGAGCGGGATTATCCGGTTCCCGAGCCTAGCTCTATAACCGAGATGAACTACCTAAAAGACTACCTGCCTCTGAAGGAATATCTGGTCGAAGGGGCGAACTTCCGTTTGGGCATGGGTATTTCGGCAGATGAACTCACGGCCCACGGAATACCCTATCGCGTGGCGATAGCCAACTTCAACGAAGTGGTTGCGAGCAACGACTTTAAATACGCTTCGGTCGTGAACGATGAAGGTGCGATAGATCCCTCCAAGGTTACCACTTTCGTCAACGAAGCCCGCGGTGCGGGTCTGGAAGTTTATGGTCACACCCTCGTGTGGCATGCCCAGCAGAACGTAAAGTGGCTGGGCAGCCTCATCTCTCCCACCGTGATCCCGGCTCCGCCTTCGGAACCGGAGTGGGTGGTGGTCACCGACATGGACTTTGAGGACGAAGATCTGACTAACTTCCCACACAACGCCGGAGCGGTGGTCTCTTTCGTGGAAGGAGCCGATGGAGGCCATGCTCTCAAAATCACTAACGAGAGCGTTAAGCCTAATTCGTGGGATAGTCAGGCCGCCATTCTTTTTCCAAAGGCGGAAGCGAATGTACAGTACAAGTTAACCATGAAGATTCGCGCTGACCAGGCCGTTACCTCTGGCAGTCAGTACCACGGTCCAGCATTCTCCAACTACATCACGGGAGGCCCTGGCGTTACGTTCACCACTGAGTGGAAAGACTATGAGAGAGAATTTACCGTCCCGGCCAACAACGACGGTGTTGTTGCCATCGCGGTGACTTTCGAAATGGGCAGCATGGCCACTTCCTACTATTTCGATGACGTAGTGATCGAACGTTTCTATCCTAACGGCATGACAAGCAGAGTGGAGATGGTCGAGAAGTTCGTGAACGGCAAATTCGAAACTGACGATGCCACCAACTACCAGACTAACGGCGCCGCTCAGTTGAGCTATGTTGACGGCGGCGTGACCGGTCGCGCGGTGAAGATCACCAACCCTGCGGTTCAGGCCAACGGCTACAACGCCCAGTTCATCCTCAAGTGGACGCCCGCGATGGTTGGCGGCGAGGTGTACGAGTTGAGTTTCGACTACAAGGCCGACGCTATAGTGACGGCAGGCTCGCAGTCGCAACGCGGCCCCGGGCAGTACCTCGGTGGCGGGGTCGGTAATCTCGACTACACCACCGAGTGGCAGCATTTCAGCCGTATGGTGACTATCAACGAAATGGGTGCGCTGGCTTTAGACCTCGGTCTGAATGCCACCAGCTACTATTACGACAACATCTCGCTGAAGAAAGAGGAGACCGTGGGTGACATCATTGTCCCCAAGACCCCTGAAGAAAAAGTCGAGATTCTCACCACTGAACTCGACCGCTGGATCTCGGCTATGATGGTCGCCACCGGCGCCGATCCCGAAACGGGTGGAACCACCTACGTCAAGGCATGGGATCTGGTCAACGAACCGATGGACGACGATGACGCGTTTGCACTGAAAACCGGCGATAAGGATGGGAACGGCGAACCCGACGATCCTGCAAGTACCAACTTCTTCTGGCAGGACTATCTGGGCCGCGATTACGTCCGCGTAGCTGCCCGTTTGGCACGCCAGCGCGGTGGCAACGACCTCAAACTGTTCGCAAACGACTACAACCTCGAAGCCACTTACAACAACAACGACAAGGCTCGCGGTCTGATCGACATGGTCGAATACTGGGAGTCGGACGGCGTAACGAAGATCGATGGTCTGGGTACCCAGATGCACGTCAGCTACAACGTCGATCCGACACGTCAGCAGGCTCAGGAAGCCGCCATCGTTACGATGTATCAGCTGTTGGCCGCCACAGGTAAACTGGTTAAGGTTTCCGAGCTCGACATGGGTATTGTCGATGCCGAAGGCAAGGACATTCCCACCGCCGATGTTACCGTCGACCAGCATAAGGCCATGTCAGCGTTCTACAAGTTCATCGTCGACAAGTACTTTGAGATCATTCCCGCAGCACAGCAGTACGGCATAACCCATTGGGCACTCGTCGACCAGCCTGCCAACAGCGGCTGGAGGCCCAACACGCCCACCGGTCTGTGGGACGGCGACAACAACCGCAAACCGGCCTACGCCGGATTTGCCGACGGTCTGGCGGGTAACTGATTCGCCGGCGGATAACGTCCTAATAAAACCGGCACCCCGGAAGTTGTTAAATGACTTTCGGGGTGCTTAAATTATTTTGTAACTTTGTGTCAGGATGTTAAGAGGAGACAGGCTCTGCTGGGGAGCAACCTGTCAGCAATAAACATCCTGACGGTATGCGGTAATGCTACTTCGAGAGGCAGTTAATTCTGTCTCTCTTTTTGTCACCGATACTGTCCGTATGGCTTAGAAAACCCAATCATTAATCCTATGGTAAACAGACTTTCCACAGCAGACTACCCAAACGGTTCAGGAGCTGCAAATCCCTGTATTAGTTTACATAGGCGAGTGGATTTCCCAACTTTCACCGCACAAAGAGTTAAGCCGATATTTTGTTAATGTTCCATAATTCGACTATTGTCATGTTTTGTAGCGCTTTGTGTTTTCTGATTTTGTTGTACCAGATTTCGATCCATTGGAAGATCTCCATTTCGATTTGGTCGGCAGATAAAATCTTGTTTCCGTAAATCAACTCGCACTTGAGGGATTTGAAGAAGCTCTCGACCACGGCGTTGTCCTAGCAGTTACCCT
>JAITWC010000063.1 GCA_031285485.1 Alistipes sp. | reverse complement strand
TTTACTTCCGCTACTTCTATTTCTGCGATTTTTCCCAAGTCATATCGCTCATGTCGGGCATCGGCTTCTGATACTCCCCGGCGAGGAGTTTGCCCCGCACGTCATCGAACGCAGCGAGGGTGTACTCCACATCTTCAAGCGTGTGCGCGGCCGTGGGGATGATGCGCAGGATGATCTCCCCCTTCGGAATGACGGGATAGACCACCACCGAGCAGAACACGCCGTGGTTCTCGCGCAGGTCGACCACGAGGTTGGTGGCCTCGTCGACCCCGCCTTTCATATAGACCGGCGTGACGGGCGAGGCGGTGCTCCCGATCTCGAAACCACGCTCGCGGAACCCGCCCTGCAACGCGCGAACGATCGTCCACAGTTTCTCTTGATATTCGGGGTGGTTGCGGATCAGTTCGAGCCTTTTGAGGCCGCCGATAACCATGGGCATGGGCAGCGACTTGGCGTAGAGCTGCGAGCGCATGTTGTAGCGCATGATGTCGATCAGCCACTTGTGCGACGCCACGAAAGCGCCGATGCCGCACATCGACTTGGCGAAAGTGTTGAACAGCACATCCACCCCTTCGGTGGCGTCGAAGTGGTCGGCGGTGCCGCGTCCTCCGCGGCCCATCGTTCCGAAACCGTGGGCGTCGTCGACCAGCAGCGTGAAGTCGAACTCCTTTTTGAGCGCCACGATCTTGTCCAACGGCCCCAGGTCGCCCTTCATGCCGAACACGCCCTCGGTGATGACGAGTATTCCGCCGCGCGTCTCTTCGGCGAGCGTCCGGGCGTGTGCGAGTTGTTTGCGCAGCGAGTCGGGGTCGTTGTGCTGGAACACGAACCGTTTGCCCTTGTGCATCCTCAGTCCGTCGATTATGCAGGCGTGGGCCTCGGCGTCGTAGACCACCACGTCGCGCGGCGAGAGCAGCACGTCGATGATGGAGATCATGCCCTGATAGCCGAAGTTCAAAAGGAACGCATCCTCTTTACCGACGAACGCGGCGAGCTCACGTTCGAACTGTTCGTGCCAGCGGGTCTGTCCACTCATCATTCGCGCGCCCATCGGGGCTGCCATGCCGAACTTCTCGGCGCCCTCGGCGTCGGCTTTGCGCACTTCGGGATGGTTGGCGAGACCGAGATAGTTGTTGAGGCTCCACGTGAGAACCTCCCTGCCGCGGAACATCATCCGCGGCATTATGTCGCCCTCAAGCTTCGGGAAGGCGAAATATCCGTGGGCGTTCTCCATATACTGGCCGATGGGCCCTCCTGCAAATTTTTGCAGCCTGTCTAAGATGTTTACCATAGGTGTGTTATTCGGGTGTTTTACGCTTTAAATGTCCCGCAAATCTACTGATATTTTTTTGATATCACGATATCTCCAACGCCTGACGAAGGTCGTCGATGATGTCGGCTGCGTCCTCGATGCCCACCGACAGGCGGATCAGTTCGGGTGGGACGCCCGCCTCGCGCAGCTGCTCGTCGGAGAGCTGGCGATGGGTGTGGCTCGCCGGATGGAGCACACAACTCCGGGCATCGGCAACGTGGGTCACGATCGCCACGAACTTCAGCGAGTCCATGAAAGCCACTGACCTCTCGCGCCCGCCCTTCAAGCCGAAAGTGAGCACGCCGCAAGTTCCGCCCGGCATGTACTTCCGTGCCAGCTCATGATACCGGTCGCCGGCCAACCCCGGATAGTGAACCCACGCCACCTCGGGCCGCCCGGCCAGAAATTCGGCCACGGCGAGCGCGTTCGAGCAGTGCCGCTCCATGCGAAGATGCAGCGTCTCCAGCCCGACATTGACCAGAAAAGCGTTCTGCGGCGACTGTATCGCCCCCAGGTCGCGCATCAACTGCGCCGTAGCTTTGGTGATGTAGGCCCCCTTGCCGAAGGCGTCGGTGTAGGTCAACCCGTGATACGACTCGTCGGGGGTGGTGAGGCCCGGAAAACGGGCGGCATTCTCCGGAGCGGCCCAGTCGAAGTTGCCGCTGTCGACGATCGCTCCGCCCACTGCCGTCGCGTGGCCGTCCATGTATTTTGTCGTGGAGTGCGTCACGATATCGGCGCCCCACTCGAAGGGGCAGCAGTTGATGGGTGTGGGGAAGGTGTTGTCCACGATCAGCGGCACCCCGTGCGAATGCGCCAGCCGCGCGAACTTCTCGATATCCAGCACGCTGCACGCAGGGTTGGCGATCGTCTCGCCGAACAGCGCCCGGGTGTTGGGCCTGAACGCGCGCGCGATCTCCTCCCCGGGTGCGTCCTGGTCGACGAAGGTCACCTCGATGCCGAGTTTCCGCAGCGTCACGGCGAACAGGTTGTACGTTCCGCCGTATATGGCCGAGGCGCACACGAAGTGGTCGCCCGCCGAGCAGATGTTGAAGATGGCGTAGAAGTTGGCCGCCTGTCCGCTCGAAGTGAGCATCGCCGCAACCCCGCCCTCCAGTTCGCAGATCTTTGCGGCGACGGCGTCGTTGGTCGGGTTTTGCAGCCGGGTGTAGAAATAGCCCGCCTCCCTGAGGTCGAACAGGTCGGCCATCTGCTCGCTCGTGTCGTACTTGAATGTGGTGCTCTGATAGATCGGCAGCACGCGCGGTTCGCCCTTCGAGGGTTGCCATCCGCCCTGGACGCAGATCGTCCCTTTATTTCTTCTCTCCATATTTGTTTTTCTTAATTTAAAATCGCGATCCGGTGGTTACCTCGGTCGGCTTTATCCGCCCCGCCGCTGCGCGGCGACTCGCGGGCCTCCCTCGGTGAGCCTCGCATCTACGATGCTCGTTTGCGCAAGCCGCGCAAGTCGCAAATTTCGTTTTTTGTCCGTTGCGCGGGCTGCGCAAGCGTCAAAACAACTTTTTTGTCCGTTGCGCGGGCTGCGCAAGTACCGAAACAACTTTTTTGCCCGTTGCGCGGGCTGCGCAAGCACCGAAACAACTTTTTTGTTCGTTGCGCGGGCTGCGCAAGCACCGAAACAACTTTTTTGCCCGTTGCGCGGGCTGCGCAAGTCGCAAATCTTGCGATCCGGCCGTTACCTCACATCAGAATCCGAAATAACTCTTCGCGTTGCGGTACGACACCCCCTCCACGAGTTGTCCGATGAAGGGGAGTTCGCTCGCCGGCAGCACTCCCCGCTCGACGTCGCCGCCCAGCAGGTTGCACACTATTCGGCGGAAATATTCGTGGCGCGGATAGCTCAGGAAACTCCGCGAGTCGGTGAGCATGCCCACGAACCTCGACAGCAGCCCCAGGTTCGACAGCGTGTTCAACTGATCCTCCATGCCGGTGCGCTGATCCATGAACCACCATCCGCTGCCCATCTGCATCTTTCCGGCCACGCCTCCGCCCTGGAAGTTGCCGATCATCGTCGCCACGAGCGCGTTGTCGCGGGGGTTGAGGTTGTAGACTATGGTCTTTGCGAGGCGGTCGTCGTTGTCGAGGCGGTCGAAGAAACGCGACATCGACCCGCCCACGGTGAAGTCGCCGATCGAGTCGTATCCCGTGTCGGGCCCAATGAGGCGCATCATGCGGCTGTTGTTGTTGCGCAGCGGGCCGTAATGAAATTGTTGGACCCAGCCTTTTGAGTGATCCATCAACGCCCCGTGGTACATCATCGCCGATTTGAACGCCTCGATCTCGTCGCCGGTGAGCTGCCGTCCGCCCATCGCCTTGTTGAATATCGCCCCCGCCGCGGCGTCGGTGAAGTCGGCCGCGTGGAAACCCCCGGTGCCGTGGTCGGAGAGGCGGCAGCCCTGTTCGTGGAAGAAGTCGTGCCTGCGTCCCAGCGCCTCCAGCAGCCCGGCGAACGAGCCGATCGACACACCGGCCGCGGCTCCGAGCCGTTCGACGTAAGCCCTGAACGCGGCCGGGTCTTCGACGGCCATCGCGCGGTCGGGCCTCCACGTGGGCAGCACCTTCACTTCGAAACCCTCCCGGCGCAGGGACGCGTGGTGTTCGAGCGAGTCGGCGGGGTCGTCGGTGGTGCAGACCGCCTCGACGTTATATCTACGCATCAACCCTCGCGCCGAGTATTCGGGCGTACGCAGCAGGGCGGTACACTGGTCGTATATCTCGCGCGCGGTGTCGGGCCCGAGGAGCTTTTGCACTCCGAAGGCCGTGCGCAGTTCGAGGTGCGTCCAGTGGTAGAGCGGGTTGCGCATGGTGTAGGGCACGGTGGCGGCCCACTTCTCGAACTTCTCCCAGTCGCTGGTGTCGCGTCCGGTGATGTAGCGTTCATCGACGCCGTTGGCCCGGAGCGCTCTCCATTTGTAGTGGTCGCCGGCGAGCCACGCCTCGCCCAGGTTGTCGAAACGGTGGTCGCGGGCTATCATTGCCGGGTCGAGGTGGCAATGGTAGTCGATGATGGGCAGTCGTGCCGCGTGGTTGTGGTAGAGGCTTCGCGCGGTGTCTGTCTCCAGCACGAAGTCGCGGTCCATAAATTCTTTCATCCTTATGCAGGGCTTAATTTTGCTCAAGCCACGCAAAGGTAACGTTTTTTTTTGTCGGGAAGATTTTTTTGTCTACATTTGCACGCTCTGAGCGCGATTAACGCGCAGGGAACGCGATGGCGGGTTAGCTCAGCTGGTTAGAGCGCATGATTCATAATCATGAGGTCCGGGGTTCAAGTCCCCGACCCGCTACAAATTTAATAATCAACAAATTAGCCTGC
>JAITWC010000140.1 GCA_031285485.1 Alistipes sp. | reverse complement strand
TCTTGTCGCGCTTGTCGTGCGGATCTTTGCGAATCCGGCGGCGAGCCTTTTCCGAAAAAAACTTACACTGCCGGTTGGAGGACGCCCGGACGGCGCCGACATAAGGGACGGTAACGACCCGTCAGCCGTCAATCTGATGACCTATCTGGTGCTGTCGGCGGCCTGTGTGCCCTGGGTTCCGGGGGTCGACTGGGGGGCCATGCCGCGCGAGTTCTGGTGGAACTGCCTGCTGGTGGGGCTGTTCGGCGGTGTGGGTAACGCCTATGTCGTGAAGGCATTGCAGTGCGGCGAACTGTCGGTGTTGGGGCCGGTCAACTCATGGAAATCGGTTGTCGGGATGGCGGTCGGCGTGGTGGTGTTGGGCGAGATACCGGGGCTGTGGGGTCTCGTGGGAGTCGCGCTTATCATCGGTGGCAGCTACTTTGTGCTGGTACGCACGGGCGAACGTTTCTCGTGGAGACTGCTCGGTCGGCGCGACATCCGGTACCGGATGTGGGCCATGATCCTCACCGCAGTGGAGGCGGTGTTTATCAAACAGGTTATAGTTCTCTCTTCGACCGGCGTTTCGTTTATAATATGGTGTTGGTTCGGAGGGGTTATGGCGGCGGCGGTTGCAATGGTTTCCGGGCGCGGACGTCGTCGCAGAGAGATGTTCTCATTCAGAGCCGGTGACTTGCCCCTGTATCTCGGCGTGGCGGCGTGTGTGGGGCTGTCGCAATACTCCACAAACGTGGTTTTTGCGGGCATGGACGTCGGCTATGCACTTGCATTGTTCCAACTGTCGGCGGTGGTAAGCGTATTCTTAGGCTGGAAAGTATTCAGCGAGGGCGGCATAGCCCGCAAACTAATCGGCAGCGCCATCATGATCGCCGGCTCGGTCGTGATTATTCTCCTGAACTGAATACGGGAGTTGCCGGAGTTACTCGTCGTCCTCGAAAGTGTCGCGGGCGGTTGTGTAGGTGTCCCATTTTTCCAACAGTGCGGTGAAGTCGGCGGGCAGGGGGCTTTCGAAGTGCAGTTCTTGGCGCATGCGGGGATGGACGAAGCCCAGCGAGCGGGCGTGGAGTGCGTGGCGCGGCATTAGGCGGAAACAGTTCTCGATGAATTGCCTGTACCGGCTGAAGGTTGTGCCTTTGAGTATGCGATCGCCGCCGTAGCGCTCGTCGTTGAAAAGCGGGTGGCCGATGTGTTCCATGTGGACGCGGATCTGGTGGGTGCGGCCCGTCTCAAGGTGCAACTCCAACAGTGTCACGTAGCCGTAGCGACGTAGTACTTTGTAATGCGTGACGGCGTGCTTGCCCTCGGGTTCGACACCGGGCGCGTCGGGCTGTGGAAACACCGCCATTCGGAGGCGGTCGTAGTGGCTGCGGCCGATGTTGCCCGTCACCGTCCCCTTGTCGTCGGCAAAGTTGCCCCACACCAACGCCACATACCTCCGGGACACGGTGTGGTCGAAGAACTGCCGGGCGAGGTGGGCGTGGGTCTCGACGTTCTTGGCCACCACGAGCAGCCCGCTGGTGTTCTTGTCGATGCGGTGGACGAGCCCGGCCCGCATGTCACTGCTCTGAAACATGGGCAGTTCCCGCAGGTGCCACGTTAGGGCGTTCACGAGCGTACCGCTGTAATTGCCGTGGCCGGGGTGGACAACAAGTCCGGCAGGTTTGTCTACCACCAACAGATCGTCGTCCTCGTAGGGTATGTCGAGCGGAATGTCTTCGGGAATTATCTCCACCTCGCGCCGCGGATAGGGCATAACGATCCGGATGTGGTCGCCCGGCTTGACCTTGTAGTTCGACCGCACCGCGGCCCCGTTCACGAGGATGCTCCCCGCCTCGGCCGCGGCCTGAATGCGGGCTCGTGAGACGTGTTCGAGCCGGTGGGTCAGGAACTTGTCGATGCGCAGCAGCGACTGCCCGCGATCGGCCGTCACCGCGAAGTGTTCGAACAATTCACCGCTCTCTTCCCCACCCTCTTCGCCGCCGAAAGCGTCGCTCTCCGGGGCATTCCCCGGCAAATCATCGTCGTATGCTCTTTCGTCGGTCATTGTTGCGGAAGGCTTTCGGCGGCGCGGGCGGCCTCCTGTGCCTGAATCGTGCGGCGGGCCTCGCGATCGGCGTAGGCGTTACCGTCGGCTGTTTTCTTCTCGTCGAGCGTAAGGTCTATGTCGACGCGGGTACCGAGCGAGGCAGTGCGACCCAAGTCGGGCGACTGACGATAAACGGCGGCGTCTTTCTGGTTGATGAGGTTTATGCCCTCGTCGCGTCCCACGGTGCCGACGTTGAACCCGCGCTCCCACAGGCGGCTCTTGGCCTCGCTCAGCGACAGGCCCACGACCCGGGGGATGGCCTGCCACTGCGCATCCGGCGCCTCGCCCACTATGAGGGTTACGCCCGATCCCACCTCAAGTTGTAGGTTGGAGCCACGGCGCACGGTGTCGCGTCCCACAAGCTCGGCGAGCACGTTGCCCGTGGCGATGTTGCTCACGTAGCGCAGTTCGCGGATCTCAAGACCCGCCATCTCGATCATGTTCTTTGCCTGACGCAGCGAGAACCCGGTGACGTAGGGCACGGGTACCATCTTCTGCTGATGCGAGGTGATGGTGACGAATATTCGGCGCCCTTTCTTGACCTCGGTACCGGCCAGCGGCAACTGTTCGATCACCGCGCCGCCGCCATACATCGGAGCGTATATGGAGTCGACTACCTCAAGACGGAACCCCTCGCGGGCGACGGCATTGCGCACGTCGTCGATGTTGATGCCTATGAAATCGGGGACTGGCGCGCTCTGGTTGTGGCGGGTGATGACGTTGAGCGCCAGTGCGCTGACTCCCGCGAAAACCACCAGTGCGCAGAAAGCCAGCACGAGGTTGCGGGCGATCACGTTGCGCGAAATTTTTTGGATCAAACTCATATCTTTCAATTACGTGTTACGATGTTGTAGAATGTGTCGCGCTCGGTGGCCCTCAGGCCCGCTGCGGCAGCCATCTGTCCGATCTCGCCGACGGTGAGTCGCGGTGCGGTCTCCTCGGCTCCGGCCATCGAGAATATTCGCGTCGAGTCGTCGATGGTGCCGTCGAGGTCGTCGGCGCCGAACGCGAGCGCCATCTCGGCCACGGCCTTGCCATACATCACCCAGTAGGCTTTGATGTGGGGCACGTTGTCGAGCACGATGCGCGACATGGCGAGCATTCGCATATCCTCCACCACGCTCACCTCCCCCACCCCGGACATGCTGTTGCCCCGCGCTCGGAACTTCAGCGGGATGAATGCGTTGAAGCCCGCCCCACCCTCTTGCAGACTCCCGTCCTGCGCGTCGCGCAGCCTGATGAGGTGGTCTACGCGCTGCTCAAGCGTCTCGACGTGGCCGTACAGGATCGTGGCGTTGGTGGGTATTCCCAGCCGGTGCGCCGCGTGGTGAACCGCCAGCCACTCCCCGGCCGTGCCCTTCTCGGGGCAGATCTGTTCGCGCAGGGCGGGGTCGAAGATTTCCGCTCCGCCGCCGGGGATCGCCCCCATTCCGGCCCGCTGCAACTCCCGCAGGCCCTCGTCGAGCGTCAGTCCCGCCTTGCGGATCATGCAGGCGAGTTCCACCGCGGTGTAGGCTTTGATGGCCGCGCCGGGCAGGATGGCTTTTATCCGCCGGATCAGGTCGGTGTAGAACCACAGGTCGCGGGCGGGATGCACCCCGCCCACGATGTGAACCTCCGTCACCCCGGTGCCGACGTATCCGCGCGCGATTTGCTCCATCTCGGCGATGGAAAGGTCCCACGCCTCGGGGTCGCCGGCACCGCGCCGATAGGAACAGAACCTGCACGCGAAGGCGCACACGTTGGTCGGCTCGATGTGGAAGTTGCAATTCCAGTACAATACGTCGCCGTTCATGCGCCGCCGCACCCCGTCGGCCAGCCGCCCCAGCAACCACAACGGGGCCTCGCGCCACAGACGGAGCGCTTCCCCGGCCGAGATGCGAGACCCCTGTTCTATCTTTTCGGCGATCACATCGAGTTTCACGCCGTAAAAATAGGGATTTTATTTCGATTTACCGTCCAACCGCCGTTCGAGGAAGTAGGCGCCGATCATGCCCGCGCCGCCACAGATCATTGCCAGCGAGATCATCATGAAAGTGCCAACGAAACGGCCGTGGCCGGAAGCGCCGCCGCACGCAATTATCACGCACCCGAGGAACACCCCGAGGCCAAACCCTATCACCAGACCGCAGATGCGAAGTCCGGTGCCGCGATTGCGTCCGGCCCGCGCCTCGGCCCTGACGACTTTCACCTGCGCTTCGGCTTTGTACCACTCGTCCAGCGAGTCCATGCGGCTGGCGATCAGGTTTTTGGACTTGTATTTCAAGATGATGTTCAGCGCGATGACCGAGAACAGTCCGATGAGGAAGACAATCGGAATAAAGATGCCTAAAATTTCGGGTCTCATAATTGTACGTTTTAATGTTTGTAATGCGAAAAATTGTCGGGACGTATCCCGTTTCAGTTGTTGTTTACCGCGTATCGGTTCGGAGCGGGCGCCCGGGACGGTGCGCTCTCCTCCCGGGCGCGG
>JAITWC010000130.1 GCA_031285485.1 Alistipes sp. | reverse complement strand
CTCTTTACGTCGCAAGCATCACAAGAACCTGCGCCGCGAGTATCCGCAGGAACATGGAGAAAGGATACACCGTCGAGTAGGCCACCGCCGCCTGATCGTTCCCCCCGAGCGAGTTGGCGTACGACAGCGCCATCGGGTTGGTGTGCGAACCCGCCACAAGCCCGATCAGACGGAAGTAGTTCATCCGCCCCCACTTCCTGAGCGGTATCGTCACCAGAAGTATCGGCGCGATGGTGATGACCGCTCCATAGAGCACCCACCAGTATCCGCCCCCGACGATGCTCGCCACGAACGTCTTGCCCGCCCCGAGTCCCACGCCCGCGAGGAACAGCGATATGCCCACCTCGCGAAGCATCAGGTTGGCGCTCATCGTGGTGTAGGTAACCAGCTTGTAGCGCGGCCCGAAACGGCCGATAAGTATCGCGATGATAAGCGGCCCCCCGGCCAGCCCCAGTTTCAAAGGCTCGGGCATTCCGGGAACGAAGATGGGTATCGCCCCCAGGAGCACCCCGAGCGTGATCCCCACGAAGATCGCGATCAGGTTGGGGTGGCGCAGATGGCTCGCCTGATTGCCCAGATACCCCGAGGCGGCTGTGATCGACTCCTCGGTGCCAACAACGGTGAGTTTGTCGCCCATCTGGAGTTCGAGGTCGGGCGCGGCGACGAGTTCTATTCCGGCGCGCATCACCCTCGTGACGTTCACCCCGAAGTCGCCCCGCAGCTTGAGCGAGCTGAGCTTTTTACCGTTGATGTGGGGCTGGGTTATTATCACGGGGCGCGACACGAAATGTGTGTCGAGTTTCACCCAGTCGCCCGCCTTGAGATCGGTGGCCGGGGTGCCGAAGAATGTCATGATGGCGTCGCGGTCGGTCTCCTCGCAGATTACCAGCAACAGGTCATCTTCGCCCAACACGGTACATGAGTTGGCTATCTCCACCGTACCGCCCGCGTGTTTCACCCGCGAGACGACGAAGTTGCGCGCCAGAAGACTCCCCGCCTCGGCGATGGTGCGTCCCACGAGGTTGGCGTTGGTGAGACGTATCGAGAGGCGTTCGGTGTGGTGTGCCTCGCCCGATTCGGCGGCGAGTGCGGCGGTTTCCCTGTCGAGTTTCACCTTGAATAACGCCTTGATGAGCAACATGCACACTATCGCCCCCGTCGCGCCGAGAGGATAGGCCACGGCGTAGCCGTTTGCGATCGACGGATCGACCGCCCCGGAGTGCAGATCGCCGTAGGCCGTCTGCGCGGCGCCGAGGCCGGGAGTGTTGGTTACGGCACCCGACATCACCCCCGCCATCGTCGAGATCGGCGTTCCGGTAATTATCGAAATAAGGGCCGTCACCCCGACCCCCAAAAGAACTATCGTCACGGCCATGCCCACGAGCCTCATCCCTCCTTTCTTGAACGACGCGAAGAACCCAGGCCCCACCTGCAACCCGAGGGCGAAGATGAAGATAATGAGTCCGAACTCCTGAAGGAAGTGCCTCACCGTGTCGTTCAACACAAGCCCGAAGTGCGACACGGCGACACCTGCGAAAAGAACCCACGTCACCCCGAGCGAGATGCCCGCGACCTTGACCTTTCCGAGCGCCGTGCCGATGGCTATGACGAGCGCCACGACCAGCACCGAGTGGGCGATACTTTCGCCCGTGATTAGATTTTCGAACCAACCCATTGTCTTCGCGTTTTTTCAGATTGAGAGCGCGAAGGTATGACAAATAGTCGAGAGTTGAAAATGGAAGTGGGCCCAGCGCCGTCGGTGCCCGTGTCCCGGTCCCGGGAAACCACTTTCGAGCCCTCCAAACATGTTTCCCCACTTCGGGAAACAGTTTTTATGCCGCAAATCCCGCATCCCAAAGTTTTTCATTACCTTTGCGCTACAATAAAAGTGCAGATGAATATCGCGAGATTTGTTTTCAATCCCATTGCGGAGAACACTTACGTTGTGTGGGATGACACGGGCGAGGCGGCGGTTATCGACGCGGGTAACTCGACTCCGACCGAGGACGCCCGGCTCGACGCCTTCATAGCCGAACGCGGCCTGAGGCCCGCGGTGGCCGTCAACACCCACGGACATTTCGACCACGCCCTCGGAGTACCCCACCTCAAAAAGACCTACGGCACTCACTTCGCGGCCCACAGCGGCGACGCTTTCCTGTTGGAGAACGCCGGGCCGAGCGGACGAATCTTCGGTGTGAAGACAGGTGAACTGCCCGACATAGATATAGACTTGAAAGATCGTGAAACGATCGACTTCGGCAACACCTCGCTCCGGATCATCCCTACGCCCGGCCACACCCCCGGCCATGTGAGTCTGTTCGAGCCGCGGAGCCGGATCGTGTTCACGGGCGACACCCTTTTCGCCGATTCCATCGGCCGCACCGACCTCCCCGGAGGAGATTACAGTTGGATAATGCGCAGCATAATCGACAACCTGCTGCCCTTAGGCGACGACGTCAAAGTGTATCCCGGCCACGGACCAGACACAACCATCGGCCGCGAAGCCGCGAACAATCCATTCATCACCGAGGTGTTGGACAACGATGTCAATTACAAGTAGCATAAAACGCCTGCTCTACCGCCGCCTGTCGCTCGAAAACTATCTTAAGGTTCTGAGCGCGGGATTTTTCGCGGGAATGCGGTTGGGTCTTGGCAAAAACTCGGCGGCTTATGAATATCCGCGGTTCCTGCGGCGGGTCGTTCGCGTGGGCGACGTGGTTATCGATATCGGGGCCAATCTGGGATACTATTCGCGCGAGATATCGCGGCTCGTGGGGGTCGGCGGCAAGGTTTACGCCGTGGAGCCGGTGCGGCCCATCCTCGGGGTGCTGGCCCGCAACCTGCGCCGCCGCAGCAACGTCGAGATCGTGCCCTGCGCCCTCGGGACTGAGGAGCGCACCGTGACTATGGTCAACGACTCGTCGCGCTACACGGGCTACATGGGCACGGGCAGAAATTACATCCCAAAGTCGGAAGAAGAGGAGCGTGCCGACACCGATCTGGAATTCGAGGCGGATATGAGGCGCGGCAGCGAACTCTTCGCCAAACTCGACAGGCTCGACTTCGTGAAATGCGACGTCGAGGGCTATGAGGGGGTCATCATTCCCGAGATGGAGCCGGTGATCCTCAAACACCATCCCATAGTGCTGCTCGAAACGGGCGGAGCGCAGCGGCGGCGGATGATCGAGCTTTTTCGCGGCTGGGGTTACGGCGGCTACGTGCTTGACAAGGGGCGCCTCGTGAGCGTCATGCGCGCCCCTGAAAAGGACATATTTTTCATCCCCGCCCACCGACACAAAGAGTTGATATGAGAATAGATATACTGACCGTTGTTCCCGAGCTTATGGTGTCGCCGCTGGGTGAGTCGATACTCAAGCGCGCGCAGACGAAGGGTCTCGTGGAGGTCGTGGTGCACAATATTCGCGACTTCACGACGGACAAGCACCGCCAGGTGGACGACTATCCGTTCGGCGGCGAGGCGGGCATGGTGATGATGGCCGAACCGGTGGCGCGGGCGATCGACTCGCTGCTCGCCGAACGCACCTGCGACGAGATCATCTACACCTCGCCCGACGGGGTACGGCACTCGCAGCGCGAGGCCAACCGCCTGTCGACGCTCACTAACATAATAATCCTGTGCGGCCACTACAAGGGGCTCGACCAGCGGATCCGCGACACCTACATCACGCGCGAGATATCCATAGGCGACTATGTGTTGACGGGCGGCGAGCTGGCGGCGGCGGTCATCGTCGACAGCGTTGTGAGGCTGCTGCCCGGCGCGATAGGCGACGAGGAGAGTGCCCTGACCGACAGTTTTCAGGACGACCTTTTGGCCCCGCCCCTCTACACCCGCCCGGCCGAGTGGCGCGGGATGCGGGTGCCCGACGTGCTGCTTAGCGGCAACTTCGCCGAGATAGACCGCTGGCGCGAGGCGCAGGCCGAGGAACGAACCGAACGACTGAGACCTGATCTGTTAACGACGCACGAAAAATGAAAATAATCTGCATAGCCCGGAACTACCGCGCCCACATCGCCGAGTTGGACGGCGAGGGGCGGCGGCCCGACCCCGCGCCGGTGTTCTTCATGAAACCCGACACGGCGCTGCTGCGCAACAACGACCCGTTCTTCATCCCCGACTTCACGGCGCAGGTCGACTACGAATGCGAGCTCGTGGTAAGAATAAAGCGCGTGGGCCGCGCCATCGCCCGCAAGTTCGCCCACCGCTATTACGACGAGGTGGGCCTCGGAATAGACTTCACCGCGCGCGATCTCCAGAGCGAGGCCATCGCCGGGGGGCTGCCGTGGGAGGCGTGCAAGGCTTTCGACCGCTCGGCGGCACTGTCGCCGGAGTTCATACCGCTCACGGAGCTGGGGGGCGACGTACAAAACCTGCGTTTCGAGATGGCGCTGGGCGGCGAGGTGAAACAGCGGGGTTGGACGGGCGACATGATCTTCACGGTGGACGGGATCATCGCCCACGTGTCGCGGTTCGTGACGCTGCGCATGGGCGACCTGATCTACACCGGCACCCCCGTGGGAGTCGGCCCGGTCGCGCCCGGCCAACGCCTCACCGCCACGCTCGAAGGACGCGAACTGCTCGACTTCGCGATCAAATGACGCTGCCCGGGGATAAACTCAGGGGCCGCAGGCTCATTCTGGCATCTGCCTCGCCGCGGCGCAGGCAGATACTTGCCGGGGCGGAGCTGCCATTCACGCTGGCCGCCCCTTACGACGTCGATGAGGTGTGGCCCGAGGGTATGCCCGCCGCCGAAGTCGCCGAATACCTCGCCGGGGTCAAGAGCGACGCCTACCCCTCGCCGCTCGGCCCCGAAGATATACTGCTGACGGCCGACACGACGGTCATCCTCGACGGGACGGTCCTCGGCAAACCGCGCGACGGGGACGATGCACGCGAAATGCTCGCCGCCCTCTCCGGCCGCACCCACACCGTCACCACGGGCGTGGTGCTGAGAACCCCCGAAAGCCGCCGAAGTTTCACCGCCACCACCGCCGTCCACTTCCGCCGCCTCACCGCAGGGGAGATCGACCACTACGTCGCTTCCGCCCGCCCTATGGACAAGGCCGGGGCCTACGCCATTCAGGAGTGGATAGGCCACGTGGGCATCGAGCGCATCGACGGCTCGTTCTACAACGTGATGGGACTTCCGATCCAAATGATTTACGATCATCTGGATCGATCGGGAATCGGGGAGCGATAAATTT
>JAITWC010000123.1 GCA_031285485.1 Alistipes sp. | reverse complement strand
CCCTCGGCCGCCGGATACACGGCCGGAGCGCCGGTGTCCAGGGCCGCTTTCTCGGCCTCGGTGCCCACGCGGCAGGGCGGCAGGCCGGGAACGCCCTGGTCCATGCGGATAAAGGGGATTCCGGTCGACTCCTCCAGCCGCCGCGCCAGCAGCACCACCTCGCCGATGGTGGCGTTCTCCAGCCGCGTGATGCCGAGTTCGGCCACCACACGCGCCACCAATTCCTCGCTGTAAACGGTGTTTTTCATATCCTTTCCGCGGCGCCGCGGTCGATCTCCAACGCTTTGAGGTTCATTTTCACCACCGCGTCGCCCTTCCGGCCGAAAACTTTTCCGACAGCCAGTCGCAGCGCGCCGTAGTCGAGCTCTAGCACCGCGGAGGCGGCGCCCAGCAACACGATGTTAGCGGCGCGGGCAACCCCGGCTTCGGCGGCGGCGCGCTCGACGTCCAGAACTATCGCCCGCGGCAGCGCCCGCAATTCGGCCAGCAACGCCCCGTGGTCGGGATAGTTCGGAATGTTGACGAAGGGGGCCCGGTTCGCGACCACCCATCCATCCTTCGCCAGCCACGGCAGATAGCGCAGGGCCTCCATCGGTTCGAGCGAGATTATGAGGTCGGCCCCGCCGCGGGCGATCAGGTCGGAGTGGACAGGCTCCGAGGAGATGCGCAGGTCGGAGTGGACGTCGCCCCCCCGCTGGCTCATTCCGTGCACCTCGGCCTGTTTGATATGCAGCCCCGCCGCCAGCGCCGCCTCGCCTATCACCGCCGCGATCGACAGGATGCCCTGGCCGCCGACGCCAGAAAGTATGATATCCTTTTTCATCGTTTTCTCTTTAGCGTCTGTATGCATTCGCGCCTCGGGATTACGACCGACACGCCGGGATAATCTATCTCTTCACGGATCACGCGGCGGATCTCGTCGTGATTCCTGGGCAGCGGCACCACTGTGCGCACGTGTTCCGGCTCGACCCCGACTCCGGCGCAGATCGCCTCGATGCGTCCCGTGCCCGCCGAGTCCTGCCCGCCGGTCATCGCCGTGGTGAGATTGTCGGAAATTATTACGGTAACGTTGGCTCGCGAGTTCACGGCGTCCAACAGCCCCGTGATTCCCGAGTGGGTGAAGGTGCTGTCGCCGATAACTGCCACCGACGGGTGGAGTCCGGCGTCGGCCGCCCCTTTTGCCATCGTTATGGAGGCGCCCATGTCGACGCAACTGTCGATCGCCCGGAAAGGCGGTAGCGCGCCGAGCGTGTAGCAGCCGATGTCGCTGAAAACCCTGGCGTCGGGGTAGTCCCGGAGCACTTCGTTCAGTATCTCGTACACGTCGCGGTGGCCGCACCCCGCGCACAACGCCGGCGGACGCGGAACGACGTTCCCGCTCGGGGCGTTGACTTCGGCGGAGGGGAGTCCCAGCGCCGCGCGCACATTGTCGGGCGTGAGCTCGCCAACCCGCGGAACCTCGCCCGTGAGACGACCGCGGATCTTGCCGCCCCCGTCGAGCAGTCCGCGCAGCTGTTCCTCCACAAAAGGCTGGCCGTCCTCCAAAACCAACACCTCGCCGCAGCTCTCCACCATGCGCCGGATGAGCTTCCGAGGCAGCGGATACTGCGATATCTTCAGCACGTTCCGGTCGGGCGCGCCGCCGAAGGCCTCCGTCACGTAATTGTAAGCTATGCCGCACGCGATCACACCTTTGCGGTTCGTGCCGGGGATGAGGGCGTTGTAGGGCGAAGTCTCGGCCCGCAGTTCCAGATCGTCCTGCGCCGACAGCAACTCTCCGTAGCGTCGCCGCGCGTTGACGGGCAGCAGCACCCACCGCGCCCGGTCTTCGGAAAACGACAGCGCGGCCGGCCCAGGGGCGGGAGGCGCTGTCGTCACCACGGCCCGCGAATGGGCCATGCGCGTGGTGATGCGCAGCAACACCGGCAGCCGCACCGACTCCGACAGTTCGAATCCCGCCCGCACCATGTCGTAGGCCTCCTGCTGTGACGACGGCTCGAAGAGGGGCACGAACGCGAACCGCCCGTAGAACCGCGAGTCCTGTTCGTTCTGCGACGAGTGCATCGACGGATCGTCGGCCGCAACGACCACCAGCCCGCCGTGCGTTCCGGTCATGGCCGAGTTGATGAACGCGTCGGCGGCGACGTTCAGCCCCACGTGTTTCATGCACACCAGTGCCCGGCGGCCGACGTAACTGACGCCCAGGGCCGCCTCCATTGCCGTTTTTTCGTTCACGCACCAGTCGCCGCGGATTCCTGCCCGGCGCGCCGGGGCCGACGCCTGTATATACTCCGTGATCTCGGTCGAAGGAGTGCCCGGATAGGCGTAATCCCCCGCAATGCCGGCATGCAGCGCCCCGAGCGCAACGGCCTCGTCTCCGAGCAATAAAAGTTTCTTTTCCAAAATATCGTAATTCTTAATTCCCAAATAGGTGTTGCGTTGTGTGTTTTTGCCGTTCCCCGGCATCCCGTCCCCTGCACTGCCTCCCAAATCAACCGAAACGACCCTTTCCGGAGTTCCGGAAACCATCAAATCAATCGGTTCGGGGCTTTCGTAATCGTAAACATGTCCGCGTCGTTTAGGGCCGGGAATTTCGCACGGAAAGCCCGCAGGGCCTCGATATCGGCCTCGCAGAAAACCGCCTCCTCGCTGTCGGGTTCGGCCGCGGCCACCGTCCCGCCCCTGAAGTCGATCAGGGCCGTGCCTCCGCTGTAAGACGCCAAGGGGTCACGGCCCGTGCGGTTCACACCCACGGCGTAACTCACGTTCTCTATCGCCCGCGCCATGAGCAGCGTGTTCCACGGATGGATGCGCACCGTGGGCCAGCTCGCCACACAGATCATCATGTCGTAATCGCCGCGGTTGCGGGCGAAAACCGGGAAACGAAGGTCGTAGCATATCTGCAAAAGTATCCTCCACCCGCGCCACTCGACGACGACCCTCTCCGTGCCGGGAGTGTAGCGCAGGTGCTCGCCGCCGAACGAAAATAAGTGCCTCTTGTCGTAGGTTGTGGCCGAGCCGTCGGGCCTGACGAAGAAGAAACGGTTGAAACAGCACTCGACGCCGTCGCGTTCCCCGGTCACGGCGACGCTTCCGGCCACGGCCGCGTCGGAGCGGGCGGCCGTGCGGCGCATCCAGTCGAGCGTCACGGCACCACCGTCGGGTTCGGCGGCACCACGGGGATCGACCGCGAAACCGGTGGTGAACATTTCGGGCAGCACGATCAGATCGGCGGCGGGCGAGCGGTCGATAATGTCGGCGGCCCGGCTGCGGTTCTCGTCGGGCGAGAGCCAGCGGATATCGGTTTGCAGCAACAAAAGCTTCATGGTTCCAAAAATTCGGCAGTTTCGTAGTTCGTCCAGCCTGTGACCGAATAAAACTACAACGCAAATATAAGGCTTATTTCCCGATAAAACATAATTGCGCGGTTTGCACTATCTTCGCGGCCGGACTAACGCGAAACATGATGACGAAGGATACGAACTTCACAACACCGCCCGGTCACAGGGGTTTTTTGGCCAAAAAGCTCTTCGCTGCCGCGGGCACGATCATCGACGGCTCCATTGCCCGTATAGAGGAGAACGGCGGCGGGCCGGCGGAGCAGCACACGCACGAACACAACCATCTGTTCATCGTCGTCGAGGGCGAGGCGAGGATCCTGCTCGGCGACGGGACGGTCGTCGTGAGGGAGAACGAATCATTCCTCGTGGAGGGAACGACCCCCCATTCCGTCTGGAACAACGCTCCCCGGACCACGGTGATGATCGGAATATCCGTCACGCGGGAGTAGCCGGCCGCGGCGCGTCCGCCGCCCGGGTACGCACGACATCCGCCGTCAGAAGTGCGCCATCAGCTCGATCACGATCTTGTCGTGGTCGGACGGGCCGGGCAGGGTGGCGGCGCCGGCGCGGTAGAGGTATTTCTCGTAGTTGACGCGGATGTCGGCCGTGAAGGGCAGCCCCAGCGAAAGGGTCACACCCGCCGTGGCGCGGTGCCTTGCGGGGTCGTTCACCGTCAGCGCTCCGTCCGCGCCCGCGACGCCGTTGGAGTGGTCGTCCAGATAGTCCCAGCGGCCCAGAAAAGATATCCGCTCGAAAGGCCCGCGCTCAAGGGGCAGGCCGTAGAGGGCGAAAACGTCCACCGAGTTGACCGCCGCGAAAGCCCCTTCGGCGTACTCCTTGCGAAGGAACTCGCCCTCGACGAGCCAGCGCCCCGAGGTGCAGGTCACCCCCGCGTCGTAGAGGTGCGTCCTCACCTCGCCGGGCATTGCGGTGTGGTAGCTCGCCACGAGGTCGATCCCGGGCAGGACGCCCGCCTGCACCTTGGCCGACCAGTCGAACGAGCGCGTCCAGAAACGTTGCAGGTCTTCGGCCAGCCCCGAACCGTTGAACACGCCGAGCTGCACGTTGAAAGGTACGCCCCGGCCGAACCTCCACCCGAGCACGGCACCCACGTCGCGGGTGCCTCCCACCTGCTTGGCGATGAACGAGCGGTTGGCGAAGTGTTGAAGGTGGGGCGAGCGGTGGGCGTCGATGGTGAAGGGCACGCGCATGTAGCCCATGTTGAAGCTGAGGCCGCGGTGGATTTTCGCACCCACCCATGCGTCGACCATGCGAATGCGTCCCTCGTCCGACAGGTCGATCTCCATCTTGTAGTCGAGCTTTTGGTAAACGGTACCGCCGACGCCGAAGCGGGCTGTGCGCACGTCGAAACGGGCGTTGCCCTCCGAGGGCTGATACTCGAACTTGGCGCGCACCGTTCCCGTCGGCACCACCGTCACATCGGGGCCGCCGCCCGGCGACGGGCCATCGTCGGAGCCGCTTTGGGCCGTCGCTCCGGTAACCGCCCACAAGAGGGCAAAGACTGTTGATAAAAAGCTGCGTTTCATGGGGGCAAAGGTAGTGCATTTTGCTAACTTGCGCGACGGTATGAAAGAGTCGGTGATGGAAAAACTGCGGGTGCTGGCCGAAAGCGCCAAATACGACGTTTCGTGCGCGTCGAGCGGCACCTCGCGCCGTGGCAGGGACGGCCACATCGGTTCGGCGCACGGGTGGGGCATCTGCCACAGCTTCACGGCCGACGGACGGTGCGTGTCGCTCCTGAAGATCATGCTCACCAACAACTGCGTCTTCGACTGCGCCTACTGCGTCAACCGCCGCTCGAACGATCTGCCGCGCGCAACGATGACACCCGACGAGCTGGTCGAGCTGACGCTGGAATTCTACCGCCGCAACTACATCGAGGGGCTGTTCCTGTCCTCCGGCGTGATGCGCGACCCCGACTACACGATGGAGCGGATGGTGCGCGTGATCCGCGACCTGCGAACCGTGCACCGCTACAACGGGTACATACACATGAAGAGCATTCCGGGGGCTTCGGAGGCGCTGGTTCGCGAGGCGGGGCTGTATGCCGACCGCCTGAGCGTCAACGTCGAGATCGCGCGCGAGGAGAACCTGAAGTTGCTCGCTCCCGAGAAAGACCACGCGTCGGTGTATGCCCCGATGAAATACATCCACCAGAACTTTTTGGAGAACGCCGAGGACAGACGCAGGTCCGGACGCGCGCCGCGCTGGGCACCGGCGGGGCAGAGCACCCAGATGATAGTGGGCGCCTCGCCCGAGAGCGACAGCGAGATACTGCGTCTGTCGTCGAAGCTCTACAACGTGCAGGGCATGAAGCGGGTCTACTTCTCGGCCTTCGTGCCGGTCAACGACTACGACACGCGCCTTCCGGCTCTGAAGCAGCCGCCTTTGGTGCGCGAAAACCGCCTGTATCAGGCCGACTGGCTGATGCGGTTCTACGGTTTCGGCGCGGGCGAGATCGTCGACGACGCGTCGCCCAACCTCGATCTTGAGATCGACCCCAAGTTGGCGTGGGCGCTGCGCCATCCAGAGCAGTTTCCGGTCGACATGAACCGCGCCGACTACGCCATGATCCTGCGCGTGCCGGGCATCGGGGTCAAATCGGCGCAGCTGATCGTCGCCGCACGCCGCCACGGAAGAATCACTGGCGAGACACTCAAAAAAATAGGCGTCGTGATGAAAAAAGCGCAGTACTTCATCACGTGCGGAGAGTTGGCCGCCACTTCCGGCTTCTCGCCCTCGCAGGTGATCGGCGACATGCACCCCGACCTCGTGCGGAAAGTGTTGACGACCAAAAAGCCATCGCGCAAAGGTGCTCATCCCGACCAAACCGTGCTGATCTTCCCGGAATGATCGTTTTCAGATACGATAAGACCCTCGATGGGCTGCTGACGGTGGTGTTCGACGCCTACTCGCGGCGCATCTGGCCCGAGGCGCTGCTGGCCCCCGGGGAGCCCGCGCCCATGTTTACCGACGAGGAGCACACCGTGGCGACCGATCCCGAAAAAGCGCGGCGGGTGTGGCGGGCGCTGGAGAAAAAATTGCCGAAAGATGTGCTCAACATGCTCGTGATGGGGTGGCTGAGCGAACAGGAGGGCGTCGACGTGATGGCGGCGCGCTTCATGCGCCGCGTGTTCGACGAAACGGGCGCGGTGGCGACCGATTTCCGCGACCCCGACGTCCTGCGCATCAAACAGCTGGCGCAGAAAGTCTCCCGCGAACGCGAACACCTCATGCAGTTCACCCGTTTCCAGAAAGGGGCCGACGCGGGCGATCCCGGCGACGATCCCGCCAACCCGTCGGGCCAGCCCACATATTTCGCCCCCGTTTCGCCGCGCTACAACGCGCTTCCGCTCGCGATCCCCTATTTCCACGACCGGTTTCGCGACCAGCGTTGGCTCGTCTACGATATCTCCCGGCACTACGGTTACTACTACGACCTGCACGAGGTGACCGAAATCACCCTGCCCGACGACAGCCGCCTCGCCTCCGGCAGGCTCGACCCGTCGCTGCTGGCCGGAAACGAGGATATGTTCGCGCAGATGTGGCGCGGCTACATCGCCTCGATGGCAATCGAAGAACGGCTCAACGCCCGGCTGCAACGCCAGCACATGCCCCGCCGATTCTGGCCCCTGATGACCGAGATGGCCGGAACGCCCGGAACGGTGGAAACGCCGCCGCCGCCCGATTTGCCTGCGCGCAAGAGGCGGCGTTAGCGATCGTCGCTTCGCGGCGGCGGCGGCGAAGTTGAGGAGGCAGCGTGAGCGCCGGCGACCGTAATGACGAAAGGGGCCTGTTTGCCACTTGCCGACGATCGGCAAACGAGCACCGAAGGTGCGAGGCTCACCGAGGAAGGCCCGCGGGGTCGCCGCGGAAGCGGCGGGGCGGATAAAGCCGACCGAGGTAAACGCCAAACAAAGCTATTTCCCTCTTGCCGACGATCGGCAAATGTGAAACAGGGCTATTTGCCACTTGCCTGAAAAAGGCAAGAACCAACCAAGCCTATTTGGCGTTTGCCTTAAAAAGGCAAGCACCAATCAATCCAATTTCGCGTTTGCCTGAAAAAGGCAAGCACTAACCAAGCCTGTTTGGCGTTTGCCTGAAAAAGGCAAGCACCAACCAAACCTGTTTCGCATTTGCCTTAAAAAGGCAAGAACCAACCAAGCCTATTTGGCGTTTGCCTGAAAAAGGCAAGTACTAAACAGAGCTATTTGGCGTTTGCCTTTTAAAGGCAAGCGCCGGGAACGGCGAATTTGCCGCGAAACTTAAAACCGACGACACCATGAAACGCAAAGCAGTCGATCTGCACGGCCTCCAGAACGCCGAACACTTC
>JAITWC010000050.1 GCA_031285485.1 Alistipes sp. | reverse complement strand
CGGGAAGGCTCCGTCGCCCGACGGAGGCTCCAAAAAAGTTCAGGGAAGGCTCCGTCGCCCGACGGAGGCTCCAAAAAAGTTCAGGGAAGGCTCCGTTGCCCGACGAAGGCCCCCAAAAGTTCCCGGCAAGGCTCTGAAGAATATGACGATAGACGAGTTCCGGAACCTTAACAAAATATCGGCTTAACTCCTTGTGCGGCGAAAGTTTGGAACTCCACCCGCGAACTATTTCGCCCGTACGATCCCGATTATCACCTCGACGGCTTTTCGCATCGCCCGGAGCGAGACGCTTTCGGTGAGGCTGTGGAAGTCGCAACCGCCGGTGAAGATGTTGGGACACGGCAAACCCATGAACGACAGACGCGCGCCGTCGGTGCCGCCGCGAATGGGGCGTTCTATCGGTGCGACTCCAGCGGCCCTCATCGCGCGTCTCGCCCGCTCCAGCACCTCGGGGTAACGCTCCATCACCTCCCGCATGTTGCGGTATTGATCGCGCAACGCGACTTCCACCGTCTCCCCGCCATACTTCACGTTCAGCCGGGCGGCGATCTCCGTCAGGCAGGTTTTCCTGGCCTCGAACCGGGCGCGGTCGTGGTCGCGCACGATATATTCCATCGCGGCGCGCGCCACCGACCCTTCCAGCCGCGTAAGATGGTAAAATCCCTCGCGGCCGGAGGTTGTCTCGGGCCGCTCGTCGGCGGGCAGTGCGGCGTCGAACTCGCGGGCCACCGTGAGAGCGTTGAGCATCCTGCCCCGCGCGTCGCCGGGGTGTGCGCTGCGACCGCGGATTGTCACGACGGTCCCGGCGGCATTGAAGTTCTCCCACTCCAGTTCGCCCTCCACGCCGCCGTCGACAGTGTAGGCAAAGTCTGCTCCGAAAGCCGACACGTCGAACCGATCGACCCCCCGGCCGATCTCCTCGTCGGTGGTGAAAGCCACGCGCACTTTCCCATGCCGGGTCTCCGGGTGCGCCAGAAGCCACTCCATGGCGGTCATGATCTCCGCCACCCCCGCCTTGTCGTCGGCCCCGAGAAGTGTCGTTCCGTCGGAAGTTATGATCGTATCGCTCGCGCGCTTCGTGATCACCGGCCGCACCCCCGTACCAGGAGCATCGGGCGAGGTATCGACATGGGCCAGAAAACCTGCCGTAGGTTCCTCCTCGCAACCCGGCGAGGCGGGAACAGTGGCGGTAAGGTAACCATCCGTGTTCACCACGACCTCGGCCGCTCCCATCGCGCGCAACTCGTCGGCCAGCAGACGCAGCAATGCCGTTTGCCCCGGTGTCGAGGGAACAGCATCGCTCGCAGGATCGCTCGCCGTGTCGATCGCCACGTACCTTAAAAATCTATCCAACAGTTTCATCTTTTGCAATATATCATCCCCCGGCGAAAGAACGGAGGCTGCAAATCGCGGGCAAACACGAACAGCATGTAGCCGCGCGACGTGTCGACCCGGAAACCCAATCGGCGCATTTTCTCCGACAACTCCGTGTGGTCGTCTTGGCGGTGATAGGTGCATATCACGGCGCGGGTGTCGGGGCGCGCGAGAACCTCCCCGGCTCCGTCGAGAACCCTCTCCTCGGCCCCCTCCACATCTATCTTCAGAAGCAGTGGCCCATCGAGTCGTTCGCGGCGCACCACGGCGTCAACGGTTACGCTGTCGGCGTCCGCCATGTCGGATGCGTATTTGTCGACGATCGTCACCTTGTTCCTCCACGGCGCAAAGGTTCGTTCGAGCGCCCCGATCCACTCCTGTTTGGCCTCGAAAAGGACCACGCGCGACGCTTTTTCCACATTGTCGAGCGCCCATATCCCCTCCGCCGCACCTATGTCGAGCAACACGTCGCCCTCCCTCACTTCGAACCTCGGAGCGAGGTAGCAGTGAGGCGAGGCGTGATCCTGCTCTTTCAGAAGGCTGCGGTAGGCCATTTTCACCATCTCCGCGTCGCTCCCGCGCCTAAAGTAGAGACGCCTGCCGCCGTGATCGACCCAGGGCCAGCCCTCTTCGTCGTGATGAACGGCGATCCTGATCCTGTCGTAGCGTTCGCATCCGTCGTAGGAAAGCACCGAGATACCGTGGCGGAAGATATACTCCACCGCCGCGGCGAGTTCGGGTTCGGCATACAGCGCGGGGTTCCGCCCGACGTCACGAAGTATGCGTTTTCGCGATTCGCGATAAAAAAAGTGGCGACGGTAGATCGTGGCGAGAAACGGGATTCTTCCGCTGAGTCGTTTCTGGGTTGCGAAGGACAATAATTTCATACGTAAATAAATTTTAAGGTGTGTTGTTTGCGGAAGTTCCGCAAACCGTGAAACTCGTCATTCGGTCGTTGCGGAAGTTCCGCAAGTCGTGAATTCCGCGATTTTCACGTGCTCTTTGGCGGCTTGTAACGTCATGGGTGTTTCATATTCCGTGGGGTTTTGGGGATGGGATCACTCCGGGACACGATCAATTTTCGTACCTGACGATCGTGGCGGCCACCTGTTCCATCAACCAGCGGGGGGTGGAGGTGGCTCCGCATACCCCCACGCTGATTTCGCGCAGCCCCGTTTTGCGTAGCATAAATCCGCCGGCGACGTTCCGGCTGAACCATTCGGGCCGCAGTTCGTCGGGGCCTTCGATTTTGACGCTGCGGGGGTTGGCCGCCTTCACAGTTTCGAACAGCACGCGGCCGTTGGAGCTTTTGGCCCCGCTAACGAAGACGACCACATCGAAACGGCGCGCGAACTCGGCCAGATGCTCCTCGCGACCCGACACCTGGCGGCAGATGGTGTCATGTACCGTGACCTGCCCCAGATCGGCGGCCCGCTCGCGCACTGCGTCCGCCAGTTGGCCGAATTCGGCGAGGCGGCTTGTGGTCTGCGCCATAAAATATATCGGACGAGTGAAATCCAGCACGTTGAGGTCGGCTTCGTTCTCCACGACCGTAACTGCGGCGTTCCCATCGAAGGCGCACACTTGACCCGAGAGACCCCTGACCTCGGCGTGGCCCCGCTTGCCAAATATGACCACCTGTCCCGACACTCCCCGCATTTTTTTGTACGCCGAGGCGACCGTCTTTTGAAGTCTCTCCACCACGGGGCAGGTTGCGTCTATGAGCGTGACGCCGTTCTCGCGTGCCCGCCGATAAGTTTCAGGAGGTTCGCCGTGGGCGCGGATCAGCACTGTGCGCCCGACAAGTAAGGCCATGTCGGCATCCTCGGGCACCACCTCCAGGCCCAGCGCTTCGAGCCGCGCCATCTCGGCCCCGTTGTGCACGATATCGCCCAGCGACACCAACTTCGTTCCGCCGCCGGAGCGCATTTTATCCGCCGTGGCCGTTGCCACCGAAATGGCATTCACAACCCCAAAACAAAAACCCGATCTATCGTCTATCTCAACTCTCATAACCGATCCTCCACCCACGCCATCTGCTCGGCGAGGGTCATCGTGCTGTTGTCCAAAACCACGGCGTCGGAAGCTTGGCGCAGGGGGCTGATCTCGCGCGTCTGATCGTGATGGTCGCGCTCGCGGATATTGCGTTCTATCTCATCGAGCGACACGTCTTGACCCGCAGCCCTCAACTCGTCGTAACGTCGTCGGGCACGAACCGCAGGATCGGCGGTAAGAAAAATCTTAAGGTCGGCCTCAGGAAAGACCACGGTGCCGATGTCGCGACCGTCCATCACCACGCCCCCCTCGCGTCCCATCGCACGTTGCAGCGCCACGAGGTGTTCCCTCACGGCTCCGATCGAACTGACGCGGCTCACCAACCCGGAGACTTCGAGCGAGCGGATCGCCCCGGTAACGTCGTCTCTGTCGAGCCACACCCTGCCGTCGGGCCGTAGCTCGACGCGAATGTCGCCCAATGAACGGATCAGAGCCTTCTCATCCAACGTATCGCCGTGGCCGTTGCCTCCCAAACCGTGCCTCAATGCCCAAAGTGTCACCGCGCGATACATCGCCCCGCTGTCGATAAACACATATCCCAACCGCCGCGCAATGGCCCGCGCAAATGTGCTTTTCCCCCCGCTCGAAAACCCGTCGACAGCTATCGTCATACCTTTTTTCATACAAACGCCGAAACAATTACCGCCACTCCGAGCGCCGAGATGAGCGCCCCGGCTATGCGGTTGATCCAAAGCAGATGGCGCGGCCGGAACCGCCGCCGGAAAAGCGACACCACGAACGTGAGCACGAACCACCACGCCGCCGCGCCGCCGAAGAATCCGAGTATCATCTGCGCTCCGGCACCAACTCGCGTCACATCCATCTCGCCCGCACCCGCGTCGACCCCCAGCGCCGAGAATATCACCAGCAGCCACAGTATGAACGCCGGATTGGTAAGCGTCAGGGCGAAAGTCGACACGAAATCCTGCACGAGGTTGGTGCGGCCCGCCCTGTTACGGCGAATCTGCACGATGGGATTTTTCAGAAAGTAGTGGATACCCACTCCGGCGACGAACACCCCGCCTATCACTTTAAACACCTGAAGGTTGCTCTCTATGACGGTCGAGATGACGGCAATGAAAAAGTAGGCGAGCGTAGCGGACAGTGTATCGGCCACGGCGGCCCCCAGTCCCGAGGAAAAACCCGAGGCGCGGCTTTTGGACAGTGTGCGCTGTATGCACATCACCCCCACCGGCCCCAACGTTATCGACGCCAGCAGTCCAATCGTCACCCCGCGCAGCAAAATCTCGTAATTCATCCCCGCAAAGTTAGCAATTTGCGGCAAATTGTTACCTTTGCCGTCATGAAGAATTTCCTTTTGGTGGTCGCGGCCGCGGTCATGATGGCTTTCGGTTGGTGGGAACTCACGGGGTTGGTTATGCTGGGTGGTTTCGTTCCGCTGTTGGTGCTGGCCTCACGCCACGATTCGTCGAGGCGTTCATTGTGGAAGATGCTGGGGTGGACGCTGCTGTTCATCGCGCTTTGGTACGGGCTGACTATTTGGTGGGTGTGGTTCGCCACTCCGGCGGGACCCATCGCTGCCATTTTCTTCGCGTGGGTCTACACGGGATTGCCGTTCATGCTGTGGTTCTTCATCTCGAAACGGGCCCATAAGGCGCTCTCCTACACGGTTCTGGTATCGGCGTGGACGGTGGGCGAGTGGGTCTATAATACCAACCAGGCGTCGTTCCCGTGGCTGAGTACCGGCAACGGTTTCGCCCATGACGTGTGGGCAGTGCAGTGGTACGAGTGGACGGGGTCTTTCGGCGGCACGATTTGGGTGCTGGTCACCTCGATCCTAATATATGAATTTCTGATCGTTCGGCGGCCGTTCGCCGTGAAGAACCTGCTCGCTCCGATATTGTCGGTGGTCGTGCCGATAGCCGTCTCGATCGCCCTCTACTGCAAACACGAGGAGCCTCTGCCCCTCACCCGGGTGACCATAGTGCAGCCCAACATATCGGCTTGGGAGGAAAACTCAATCCCCGACTGGGCAAAGGCCACAAACCTGGCCGAGCTGGCTGCCGAAGCCCCCGCCGACGCGCGGTTCATAGTGATGCCCGAGACCACCGTTGGCGATATGATCGATGAGGATAGCATCTCATTCTCGCACTCGCTGGTGACGATCACCAACACCACCAAAGCCCACTCGCCCGAAGCCACGGTAGTGGTGGGCGCCGCCACGCGCCGCAACTACGGCCACGTACCTAAACCTACCCACACCACCTACTCCGACCCCGAGGGTTGGTACGATATATACAACTCGTCGCTGGCCATCGCCCCGAGTGGCCGGGTGGACATCCACCACAAGGCCAAGATGGTGATCGGCGCCGAGATGATGCCCACGTGGTGGTGGATCCGCGGACTGCAAAGCATGCTCGACGGCCTCGGTTTCTACGCCGGCCACTACGGTTTTGGCACCGAGAGAACAGTATTCAAGAACGACGGCGTGACGGCCGGAGCTGGCATCTGCTGGGAGAGCGTCTACGGCGAATACACATCGGAGTTCGTGCGTAACGGCGCACAGGTACTGTTCATCATCACCAACGACGGATGGTGGGGCAACACCCCCGGCTATCGGCAACACTTCGACTTAGCCCGGCTGCGCGCCATTGAGAACCGCCGCGCCATTGCGCGCAGTGCTAACACCGGCCGTAGCGGATTTATCGACTCGCGAGGCCGGGTGATGCACGGCTCCGACGACAGCCCCCTGACCCTCGGATGGGAAGAGCGCGGCACGCTCACCGCCAACATTCCCGTAGACCACCGCATGACCGTCTTCACCCGCCTCGGCGACTGGCCCTGCCGCGTGTCGCTACTGTTGCTGAGCCTGTCGATCCTCTACTTCATCGCCTACCGCATCCGCCGCCGCAACCACCTTGTGCAGTGACCTACCTCGAGGCGATAGCTTTTCTCTTCAACTCCCTGCCGGTATGGGAACGTTCCGGCGTGGCTGCATACAAGCCGGGGTTGGAACGCATAGAGGGTTTCCTGTATACTCTCGGCAATCCCCACGAACGGCTGCGTACCATACACGTGGCGGGCACCAACGGCAAGGGCTCGGTGTGCCACATGCTGGCTGCGGTGTTGCATAGCGCGGGACTGCGCACGGGCCTTTTCACGTCGCCCCATCTGATCGATTTCCGCGAACGGATCCGCGTCGACGGAGCGATGATCCCCGAGGCAGCCGTAGTGGAGTTCACCGAGCGCTGGCGCGACGAGATGGTCACCGCGGGTCTCACATTCTTCGAGATGGCGACGGCGATGAGTCTGTGGTGGTTCGAGAGGACGGGATGCCACATCGCGGTGATCGAAACGGGGTTGGGCGGCCGCCTCGACTCCACCAACATCGTAACTCCGGCCGTAAGCGTCATCACCAACATCGGCCTCGAACACACCCAATATCTCGGAGGCACCTTACCAGCCATAGCCGCCGAAAAAGCAGGCATCATAAAACCCGAAGTGCCGGTAGTAATAGGAGAAACCGACCCCGCGAGCGAACCCGTCTTCCGCGCCAGAGCCGCCGCCCTCGTCTCGCCCATAGTTTTCGCCGACGAAAACAACTTTCAACTTTCAACTTCCAACTTTCAATCAGATCTCACGGGCGACTATCAGCAAAAGAATCTCGCGACGGTGCTCGCAACGATCGAAGTGCTGCGCATAGAGGGGTGGAACATCCCCGACGACGCCGTGGAGAACGGACTCGCCCACGCCGCCGCGCTGACAGGTCTGCGTGGCCGCTGGGAAACCGTGCGCCGCTCACCGTTAGTGGTGCTCGACACCGCCCACAACGCCCACGGACTCGCCGAAGTCGCCGCCCAGACGGCCAACACCCCGCACGAGCATCTCTTCATGGTGTTGGGATTCGCGGCCGACAAAGACCTCGACGCAATCCTGCCGCTCCTGCCCCGCGACGCCCACTACATCCTAACCGCCGCCGACACCCCGCGTGCGATGCCCCTCGAAGAACTCGCGCGACGGTTCGACGGATTCGACCACGAGACCGTTCCGACCGTAGCCGCGGCCCTCACACGCGCCATGTCGCTCGCCGGTCCGCGCGACATGGTGTTCGCGGGAGGCAGTAATTTCGTGGTGGGCGAGGCTCTCGCAGTACTCGATTGTTGAAAACCACATAATAACTTTGCACCCCCCGGTGATACATCCACGGGCCCGATCGGCTACTTTTGCGGATGTAAAAGAACACACACGCTCACAAAAACAATGTCTGAAAACGCCAAAAATAGCATAGACCTGGAACTGGATGAGGCCACCGCACAGGGCCACTATGCAAACCTCGCGATAATATCGCACTCGGCCTCAGAATTCGTGGTGGATTTCGCCGCCATCATGCCGGGCATCCCCAAGGCCAAGATCAAAAGCCGCATAGTACTCTCGCCCGAGCACGCCAAACGGCTGCTCATGTCGCTCCAGGACAACATCACCCGCTACGAAAGCACCCTTGGCCGTATAGACATCCACGGCCTCCCCGCCAACTCCCCCGACGAAACCATAACCCTCGGCTTCACCAAGGGCGAGGCCTGAGTTATGAGTCGTAACAGGATTTCCTGAAAGGGTAAAATCACTTGCAAGTGGGGTAGCAGGAACTCCTGAAAGGGCAAAATATTCAGACCGATTTGTGCGGGCCATATGGGGGTAGAAACGAAATAGCAAAATTCTGATACTGCCAAATTAACTCATTTACGCCCCGCTTTGCCGTTTTCTCGCGGTCTTTCATTACTTTTGTCTCCGTAAATTCTCACAACTTCCTCTTATGAGCGACAAGATCAAACACGAATGCGGGGTGGTTCAGATCAGACTGCGCAAGCCGCTGGAGTACTACACCGCCAAATACGGCGAAGGCTGGGCGTTGGGCAAACTCTACCTGATGATGGAAAAACAGCACAACCGCGGACAGGAGGGAGCTGGCCTCGCAGTGGTCAAGATAGACCCACCCGTGAAAAATGAATATATCTTCCGCGAAAGGGCACTGGGCAACCGCGCCATCCGCGAGATATTCGGCAATGTACACAGCGCCAGAGCCCACGCGAGGATGGAAAGAGGATGCGGCGAGGCGATCCCGTTCGAGGGCGAGGTGATGATGGGTCACCTGAGATACTCGACCGGCGGATGCAGCGGACTCTCCTACGTCCACCCGTTTCTGAGGCGCAGCAACTGGAAGTGCCAGAACCTCGCACTGGCCGGGAACTTCAACATGACAAACCTCGACGGGGTGCTTGGATGTATCGTCGCCGAGGGACAGCATCCGCGCAACAACGCCGACACCTTTATATTGCTCGAACAATTGGGTGGCCTGCTCGACCGCCAGTGCGAGGCGCTCTACGACCGCTACATGGCCGAGGGGCTGAGGGGTCGGGCGCTCACCGACCGGGTTGAAGCCGAGGTGGACATCGCGGCGATACTTGCCGAGGGGTCGAAGTTGTGGGACGGCGGCTACATCATAACCGGGGTGACGGGCAGCGGCGAGGCGTTCTCGATCCGTGACCCGTGGGGCATCCGCTCGGCCCACTACTACATCGACGACGAGGTGGCGGTGCTGGCTTCCGAGAGGGCGGTCATCCAGACCGCGATGAACCTCACCACCGATCAGGTGAACGAACTGCAGCCAGGCGAGGCGATAGTGATGCGCAAGAGCGGCGAGGTGGAGCTGAGGCGGATCAACGAACCGGTGAACCCGCGCCCATGCTCGTTCGAACGCATATACTTCTCGCGCGGCACCGACGCCGACATCTATCGGGAGAGAAAAGCGCTGGGGCGTTTCCTCGTGCCCGACATTCTGCGCGAGATAGACGGCGACATCGACCACGCCGTGTTCTCGTTCATTCCCAACACTGCCGAGGTTGCGTGGTACGGAATGATGGAGGGGCTGAAAGCCTACAACGACCAGCGGAAGGTGGAACGCCTCACCGCCCTCGGCGCCGCCATCACGCCCGAACAGATACTCGAAATCGTGAGCCACAAGGTGCGCACCGAGAAAATCGCCGTCAAGGATATTAAACTTCGCACGTTCATCGCGGAGGGAGGCGAACGGGACGAACTCGCGACGCACGTGTACGACATAACCTACGACTCGATCGTGGCGGGCGAGGATTCGGTGGTGGTGATCGACGACAGCATTGTGCGCGGAACGACGCTCAAGCGCAGCATCGTGAAGATACTGAGCCGCCTGAAGCCGCGCAAGATAGTGATCGTGTCGTCGTCGCCCCAGGTGAGGTATCCCGACTGCTACGGGATCGACATGTCGCGCATGGACGAGTTCATCGCCTTCCACGCCGCGCTGTCGCTGCTCGGGGACGCCGGGCGGGAGTCGCTGCTGGACGAGGTGTACACCCGTTGCAAGGCGTCGGAGGAGCAGCCCGACGGCGAGGTGGTGAACCACGTGAAAGAGGTGTACGCACCGTTCACCTACGACGAGGTGACGGGACGTATCGCCGAAATGGTGACGCCCGACGACTGCGAGTGCCCGGTGGGAATAGTTTACCAGACGGTCGGGAAGCTCTCCGAGGCGTGCCCGAGCAACAACGGCGACTGGTACTTCTCGGGCGACTATCCGACACCGGGCGGCGTGCGAACCGTCAACCGGGCGTTCGTCCGCTGGTACGAGAACAGATAGTTGTTAAGTGCGCGGAGGGTGTTTTGAAGGCGTCCCCACTTGGGGAAACCTTCAAAACAACCGTTTTGGTACTTTCCCCAAACGGGGAAACCTCCAAAACAATCCGTTTGGTACTTTCCCCAAACGGGGACGCCTTCAAAACAATAATAAACCTCCCACGAAAATGAGACTGCTCATTCACGACACACCCGCCGCCGTGGCCGCATGGGCCGCACGCCACATCGCATCGCGAATCAACGCCCACACCGGGCCCCGGCCCTTCGTGCTGGGCCTGCCCACCGGATCGACCCCGCTGGAAACCTACGCCGAACTGATCCGAATGCACCGCGCCGGAGAGGTGTCGTTCGCCCGTGTTGTCACCTTCAACATGGACGAGTACGTGGGCCTGCCGCGCGAGCATCCCGAGAGCTACCACTCGTTCATGTGGTCGAACTTCTTCAGCCACGTCGACGTCCGGCCTGAAAACGTCAATATCCTCGACGGCAACGCGCCCGACACAGCCGCCGAATGTGCCTGTTACGAGGCGCGCATCGAGGCCGCCGGGGGGATCGACCTGTTTATGGGCGGAGTGGGCAACGACGGACACATCGCTTTCAACGAGCCTTTCTCGTCGATGGCGTCGCGCACCCGGCAGAAGACCCTTACCGAGGATACGGTTGTTACCAACGCGCGGTTCTTCGGGGGCGACACTTCGCTGGTGCCCCGCACGGCGCTGACCGTCGGCGTGGCGACTGTGCTGGGGGCGCGCGAGGTGATGATACTCGCCACCGGAGCGGGCAAGGCGCGCGCGGTTCAACAGGGCGTCGAGGGTGCGTACAGCCACGTGTGGACGATCACGGCTCTTCAGACCCATCCGCGCGGGATACTCGTGGTGGACGATGCCGCCGCCACCGAACTCAAAGTCTC
>JAITWC010000042.1 GCA_031285485.1 Alistipes sp. | reverse complement strand
GGCGCATCGAGTTCACGGGCGGCAGCCCGTCGAACATCGACATCATGAACGGCGCGCAGGGCACGCCCGGCGCCACGCCGCGGATCGAGGTGCGCACGGGTGCCGACGGCTCGGTCAGCGTCTGGTACAACGTGGGCGGCGACTGGACGGACACCGGCGTGAACATCAAGGGCGACAAGGGCGATCCCGGAACACCCGGCACACCGGGCACTCCCGGCCCGGCAGGCGTCAGCCCACAGGTGCGGGTGGTGGACAACGGCAACGGTACCATCACGATCCAGTACAACGCCACGGCCGGTTATCCCGACGGCGGTTGGACTGCCGCGGGCGGCCCGATCTCCCTCGGCAACCCGCGCGACAAGGAGGCGATCCTCTCGATAGTCGAGAACAAGGAGACCGGCACGATCACCATCACGATGAACGACGACAACGACCCGCACCGGACGTTCGACTTCGCGATGGCCTCGGGCGCGGTGCGCTTCGAACTGCCGGGCTTTAACGACGGATTGGCCATCGCCCCGGGCGGGACGGGCAGGATTAAGTTTCGCGTAAACCCGTCGAACGCCTGGGTGCCCACGGGCGATATGACCGGCACCGACGCCAGGTGGCAGCTCGACCAGACGGGCACGCGCGCCAGCTACGTCACCGCGCCGACAGAGTTCGCGCTCGTCGATATTGCGAAGGACGTCTCCAATGACGGCGAACTCACCGGGCAGTACGTCGCCACCATTCAATGCCTCGCCACCCAATACGACTACATGGGCACCGACTACGCGATGGCGCTGGTGCTCAACGCGGGCACCGCCGCCGACCCGGCGCTCGTCTCCTCGCCCTCGTTCGCACTCGGGGTGCAGGGGCCGGGCATCATCGCCAGAGGCACCACCGGCCCCCTTGAGTGGATTCTTTACGAGGACAACACGATGGCCATCACAGGCGAGGGCTATATGCCCGATTACGGTTCCTCCGGCCCGTGGGATACGTACGTCAATGAGATCGAAACGGTCGTTATCGGCGACGGCGTGAAGTCCATCGGGGATTCGGCTTTTGCCTGGTGCCGCGCCTTGACGGAGATAGTCATTCCCGACGGCATGAAAACCATAGGCAGCTACGCTTTTCGAGAGTGCTCAACTTTGGAGGAGATCGCCATCCCCGCCAGCGTGACGACCATCAGGGACGGGGCCTTTGCCTATTGCTACGCCTTGAAGAAGATAAACATTCCCGACGGAGTGACGTCCATCGCGAACGCGGTTTTTCACTATTGCATTTCCCTGGCGGAGATCGACATTCCCGACGGGGTGACGACCATCGGGAGCCAGGCTTTTTCCACTTGCTCCGCCTTGACGGAGATAACCATTCCCGCCGGCGTAACGTTAGTCAGGCTGATGGCTTTTGAATATTGCAACGCTTTGGCGAAAGTAACCTGCCTCGCGGAAACGCCGCCGAGATTAGACTACTATAATAATTTCGACCGGAACAACGCCGACGTGCTGCACGTCCCCGCCGGCAGCCTCGCGGACTATCAGGGCTCGGCGGAGTGGAGCTCCGCGTTCGACGGGAACATCGAGGCGATACAGTAGCCCGCACCGCACCCCTCACCACGGGCGGACAAACGTCACGGGCGGCGCACCCTCACACGGTGCGCCGCCCTCGTTTTGTCCCGGCCCTGCTACCTCTTTTGCAGTAAGATCGGGTCGCTGCCGTGGAGTGTTTACCGGATCGAAGAGAGGAAAAATACGCGGGCGGTTGTGCCGTTCACCGGAAATTGCCTACCTTTGTGCGGCATATTAATATAGAAGGTATAATGGCTTTACAATGCGGCATAGTGGGGTTGCCGAACGTCGGAAAATCCACTCTGTTCAACTCCCTTTCGAACGCGAAAGCGCAGGCGGCGAACTTCCCCTTTTGTACGATAGAACCCAACGTGGGCGTCATTACCGTCCCCGACGAGCGTCTCGCACGGCTGGCGGAGATAGACAGCCCCCGAAAAGTCGTTCCCGCAACCATCGAGATCGTGGACATCGCGGGATTGGTGAAAGGGGCGTCGAAAGGCGAGGGGTTGGGTAATAAATTCCTTGGAAATATCCGCAACACCGACGCGATAATCCACGTTCTGCGATGTTTCGACAGCGGCGACATAGTGCACGTCGACGGAACGGTCGATCCGGTGCGCGACAAGGAGATAATCGACATGGAGTTGCAACTCAAAGACCTCGAATCGGTCGAGAGCCGCATCGGAAAAGTGAAGAAACAGGCCGAAACGGGCGGCGACAAGGCGGCACGGCGGGCTTACGACATACTTGTGAAGTATCAGGAGGTGTTGCAGGCCGGGCGGTCGGCGCGCACAGTGGAGCTCGACAAGGAAGATCGGCGGTTCCTGAGCGACCTGAACCTGTTGACCGACAAGCCGGTGCTGTATGTGTGCAACGTCGACGAGGCGAGCGCGGCGACGGGTAATGCCTATGTCGATGCCGTGCGAAAGGCTGTGGCGGATGAGGGGGCTGAGATTCTGGTCGTCGCGGCGGCGATCGAAGCCGACATCGCGGAGCTGGATGATCATGAAGAGCGGCAGATGTTCCTCGCAGAGATCGGACTCACGGAGTCGGGCGTGGCGCGGCTGATAAAGACGGCGTACAAACTGCTCGACTTGCAAACATATTTCACCACCGGGGCCGACGAAAGCCGCGCCTGGACTTTTACCCGCGGGATGAAAGCCCCGCAAACCGCCGGCATCATACACACCGACTTCGAACGCGGGTTCATTCGCGCAGAGGTTATCAAGTATGACGATTACGTCGCCCTCGGCAGCGAAAAGGCGTGCCGCGAGGCGGGAAAAATTGCCATCGAAGGCAAGGAGTACGTCGTGCAGGACGGCGACATAATGCACTTCCTTTTCAATGTGTAGCAATGGATAAGAGAGAAATAAGAGTGCGTTTCGCGCCGTCGCCCACCGGGCCGCTCCACATGGGGGGCGTTCGCACGGCGCTGTACAACTACCTGTTCGCGCGACGGCACGGCGGCAAGTTCATCATTCGCATCGAAGACACCGATTCGGCCCGGTTCGTGCCGGGCGCCGAGCGGTACATCCTCGACTCGCTGCGCTGGTGCGGCATCGAGATCGACGAAGGCATAGGCGCCGCCACTCCCGGACCGCATGCGCCATACCGCCAGAGCGAGCGGCGCGACATATACATAAAGTATGCCCGGCAGTTGGTCGAGGCGGGATGGGCTTACTACGCCTTCGACAGCGCCGAGTCGCTCGACGCGCTGCGTGCTGCCGCCGAGGCCGATGGGGGTAAGTTCTCCTACGACCACTCAGTGCGCGAGGGGCTCGAAACATCGCTGCGTTTGAGCGCTGAAGAAGTGCAGGCGCGCATTGCCCGCGGCGACCAGTATGTGATCCGTTTCAGAATCCCCGCCGGAGAGCAGGTAGTGATGAACGACCTGATCCGCGGCGAAGTGATCATCGCGACCGACACATTGGACGATAAGGTGCTGTGGAAATCGTCGGACGGACTGCCCACCTACCACCTGGCTAACATCGTCGACGACCACCTGATGGAGATCTCCCACGTCATCCGCGGCGAGGAGTGGCTGCCGTCGCTGCCGTTGCACTATTTGCTGTATCGCGCGTTCGGGTGGAGCGACTCGCAGCCGCTTTTCGCCCACCTGCCGCTGCTTTTGAAGCCTACGGGTCAGGGAAAACTCTCTAAAAGAGATGGCGACAAGATGGGTTTTCCCGTCTTTCCGCTACGTTGGGTATCGCCCGAGGGGGAGATCTCGGTGGGCTACCGCGAGGAAGGCTACTTCCCCGAGGCGTTCGTTAACATGCTCGCGCTACTGGGCTGGAACCCCGGCACGGAGCAGGAGATATTCTCGATGGAGGAGCTCGTAGCGTTGTTTTCTTTGGATCGCGTGTCGAAATCGGGCGCGCGGTTCCAACCCGAAAAGGCGCGCTGGTTCAACCACGAGTACATGCTGCGCAAGTCTGATGCAGCTCTGGCCGACGCCTTTGCGCCTATACTGCTTGAGTGTGGTGTCACGTGCGAACGGACTGTGATCGAGCGCGTTGTGGGTATAGTTAAAGAGCGCGCGACGTTCGTGAGCGATCTGTGGGAGTTGTCGTCATACTTTTTTGTCGCTCCGGCCCGTTACGACGAAAAGGCGGCGGCGAAGTTCTGGAAGGGCGAAAATCCGGCGCGCATTGCCGCTCTGCGCGAGGTGCTGGCGGCGACGGGTGATTGGACGGCGGCTAATCTTGAGGCCGTGATCCACGGATGGATCGAGGACGGTGGTCACCCGATGGGGCAGGTGATGAACTCGTTGCGCTTGGTCATTGTGGGTGCCTCGATGGGCCCCGGTTTGGCCGAGATATGTGAAATAATAGGCAAACCCGAAACGATCGGGCGTATCGATAATGCCTTAAAGAAATTATCGGTCATAGTATGAAACACCCATGACGTTACAAGCCGCCAAAGAGCGCGTGAAAATCGCGGAATTCACGGCTTGCAGAGTTTCTGCAACGACACACTTTAATTTATTTACGTATGAAAGTAGCAATTATAGGATATGGAAAAATGGGGCGCGAGATCGAACGGATCCTCGTTGCTCGTGGCCACGAGGTGGCGCTCGTGATAGATGTGGACAATGCCGGAGACCTGAACGCCTCCAAAATGTCCGGGATGGATGTGGCCATCGAGTTTACGACTCCCGATACGGCGCTCGGGAATATTCGGTGCTGCCTCGAACTCGGCGTGCCGGTGGTGTGCGGAACTACCGCTTGGACAGCCCATTTGCCTGAAGTAGAGGAGCTTTGCCGCCAGCGCGCGGGGGCGTTCTTCTACGCATCGAACTACTCGATCGGGGTGAATGTCGCTTTCGAGCTCAACCGACGCCTGGCCGCCATGATGAACCGTTTTCCGGAGTACGACGCGACGGTGGAGGAAGTTCACCATGTTCAGAAAAAGGATGCCCCCAGCGGGACGGCAACCGTGCTGGCCGATGATATTGTAGCCGTACTCGACCGCAAGAAGAGTTGGGTTTTGGGGTGTACGGCGACGGGCGAATTCGATCCTTCGGAACTCGAAATTGTGTCTGTAAGGCGCAGCGTGGCTCCTGGCACCCATACCGTGACATATGAGTCGTCGGTGGATACTATAACGCTGACACACAACATAAAAAGCCGCGTAGGGTTGGCTGCCGGAGCGGTCTCTGCCGCCGAATTTCTCGTGGCCGAAGTGGCCGCTGGACGCAAGGGTATATTCTCAATGAACAATTTGCTCAAATTGTAGACTATGGTTTTTTTGAAAAACAAATGGGCTAGATTCGGCATCTGGACATTTCTTTATGTTCTAATCTTCGTGGTGTGGATGTGCAACGGTTGGATGCTGCTCGGAATTCCAGTACTGTTTGACCTGTTCATTACGAAATATTTCAGCCGCTATGTACTTAAATATCACCGTAGTGCTCGTGAACGTAGCGGCATGTACAACTTGGTAGCCGAATGGATTGAGGCGATCGTTTTCGCCGTCGTCATGGCGTCGCTAATCCACATTTTCGTGTTCCAGATGTTTGTCATCCCCTCGCCGTCGATGGAAAAAAGCCTGCTCGTGGGCGATTACCTCTACGTCAGCAAAGTGACATATGGGCCGAAAATGCCCAATACTCCGCTGTCTATGCCGTTAGTACACAACACGATGCCGTTCTCGGAGGCCGGTGCCAAGTCGTACTCCGAGGTAATCCGGCGACCGTATAAAAGGCTCGCGGGGCTGCGGCCGATAGAACGCGATGACGTGGTGGTGTTCAACTTTCCGGCGGGCGACACCGTTCTGCTTGAAGACCTGAATGTTACATACTACGATGTGCTGCGCAGCTATCAACGGCAACTCGGGGCTGCTCAGGGACGAGCCCTTCTCGAAAGCCGTTATACGATTGTGGCGCGACCCGTCGACAAACGCGAAAATTATGTGAAACGGTGCGTCGGATTGCCGGGCGATACTATTTGCATCGTTGCCTCGCTACTTTATGTCAATGGCTTGGCACAGAAAGAAATATCTGGTTTGCAACAAGTCTACCGGATTGTCACGTCGGCGCCGTTTTCGCACGTCGTACTCGATAATATGGGCATCACGATCAACCCTGAGGACTACGACCGGTTGACGGGTGAATATTGGATGCCGTTGACCGACGTTAATGTTCAGAAAATGCGTTCGGCGAGCAATGTGGTTTCAGTGGAAAAAATAGGGTCTGTTAGTGGCGATGTTTTCCCGAACATCGGCATAACGGGCTGGACTGAAAGCGATTTCGGGCCGCTGTGGATCCCGTCGCGCGGTGTTACTGTTACTCTTACGCTTGATAATTTGCCGCTGTATGAGCGTATTATCGATGTCTATGAGGCCAACGATCTTGAGGTGCGCGATGGCCAGATATATATCAACGGCGCGCCCGCGAACGACTATACATTCCGGATGGATTATTACTGGATGATGGGCGACAACAGACAGAACTCTGCTGACTCGCGATTCTGGGGTTTTGTGCCTGAAGATCACATCGTTGGCAAGGCGTCGTTCGTGTGGCTTTCGCTCGACAAGGATAAAGGTCTGTTCGATGGAAAGATACGCTGGAATCGCATGTTCAGAAAAATTAGATAGGGCTGCGGAAGGCTTTTTTCGCCATGGGCAGTTAAGTCAGAGATTCGGTACTGTGCAAGACGATGAATATAAGACGATTGCGGCTCAGGCCGAAACTGCGCTAAGGGAACGGAGCAGCAAGTTTTTAGCCTTCGCCTGGCCCGTCACGAGCGAGGAACAGGTGAAGGAACATTTGGACACGCTACGAAAAAAATATTACGACGCCACCCACCATTGCTATGCGTGGCGAATGGGGCCGAGAGGTGAAACGTGGCGGGCGAACGACGACGGTGAACCGTCGGGAACCGCTGGAAAACCGATCCTCGGACAGATGCTTTCGACCGAGATTACGGACTGCCTCGTGGTGGTGGTCAGATATTTCGGCGGAACGAAACTTGGCGTGCCGGGCCTGATCGCAGCGTACAAAGACGCGGCGGCGGAGGTACTCGCGGCAGCGGAAGTGGTAGAGCGAACGGTCGATATGGTGTTCGAATTGCAGTTTGCCTACGAGGCGATGAACGACGTGATGAGGGTGGTGAAAGAGATGGAGCCGAGGGTGGAGGAGCAGCACTTCGACAACCTGTGTCGCATGAGGCTCGCGATCCGCCGGGGCCGGGCGGCGGAACTCGCCAGACGGCTCGAAAAAGTGGACGGATTAATAATCAGTCCCTATGTTTGAAATCTGAATGAGAGGGAGCGAAAAATAAGCTATACGGTTTTGGTTAATTTTGTTTTGGCACAACAAAGTTTACACGCCCGACGGCGAACCGCTTGGGATAGGTTCCTTGATAAGACTTGAGAACTCGATAACGAAAGACACGGCGCGGCGGAAGAACCGCGGCGGGTCGCGGTTTCACAACTCCGTGAAAGTACTTTTCCGGTCTGTTTGGTGGTATCACAGCGTTGTGAAAGTACTTTTCAGATCGGTTTGATGGTATCACAACGTTGTGAAAGTACTTTTCCGACCGGTTTGGTGGTATCACAGCGTTGTGAAAGTACTTTTCCGATCGGTTTGGTGGTATCACAACGTTGTGAAAGTACCTTTCCGACCGGTTTGGTGGTTTCACAACATTGTGACACCCCTGGGCGCACCGCCGCGACCCCGAAACGGTACGGGCGACATCACCGTGCGTGGT
>JAITWC010000144.1 GCA_031285485.1 Alistipes sp. | reverse complement strand
TCTTTACCGAATGCTTACTTTTTAACGGTACAGTTTTTAATTATTATTATTTACAAACAAGGGGTGTGTCGTTGGAAATGTATATTTTTGCGGCATGACCCTATAAAAAATCGGGTATAGGCTATGAGTTCTGCAAGATTCGAGGCGCTGCGCGAGATGAGCCGGCGCGAGGAAGTTAAGATCGAGGTTCGGGAGGAGAAAATTTCGTCGTGGTTCGGCTGCGACGTGTTAGACCGCGACCAGATGCGGCAGTATCTGCCGCGCACGGTATTCGAGAGTGTGATACTTGCCATCGAGGAGAACCGCCGCATCGACCGCCGCGTGGCCGACCAAGTGGCAGCCGGAATGAAGGCGTGGGCAATGGATCGCGGCGCGACCCACTACACTCACTGGTTCCAGCCGCTCAACGACTCCACGGCCGAGAAACACGACACATTCTTCGAACCGGTGTGGGGCGGGGGAGCTGTCGAAAACTTCAGCGGCGAAATGCTCGTGCAGCAGGAGCCCGACGCGTCTAGCTTCCCCACGGGGGGCCTGCGCAACACCTTCGAGGCGCGCGGATACAGCGCGTGGGATCCGTCGTCGCCAACCTTTATCATAGACGACACACTGTGCATCCCCAGCGTGTTCATATCCTACACCGGCGCGGCACTCGACTTCAAAACCCCGCTGCTGCGCTCGATCGCCGCGCTCGACAGGACCGCCGTCGAGGTGTGTGCGCTCTTCGACAAGGATGTGCGCAAGGTTGTGTCCACCCTCGGCTGGGAGCAGGAGTATTTTCTCGTCGACGAGGCGCTCTACAAAGCGCGCCCCGATCTCGCCCAGACTGGCCGCACACTGATTGGCCACACCGCCGCCAAAGACCAGCAACTCGAAGACCACTACTGGGGCGAGATCCCCGACCGGGTGGTGGCGTTTATGAAAGATGTGGAGACACGCTGTTTTCGTCTCGGCATTCCGCTCAAAACGCGCCACAACGAGACCGCGCCCAACCAGTATGAGTGTGCCCCGATGTTCGAGGAGGCCAACATCGCCGTCGACCACAATACGCTGCTGATGACCGTCATGCGTCGCGTGGCGGTGCGCCACCGGTTGCAGGTGCTGTTTCACGAAAAGCCTTTTCAGGGGATCAACGGATCGGGCAAACACATAAACTGGTCGCTCGCCACCGACCGGGGGCAAAACCTGTTAGCTCCGGGCAAAACGCCCAAGAGCAACATGCAGTTCCTTACCTTCTTCGTGTGCGCTCTGAAAGCCGCCGCCGAACACGGCAACATGATAATGGCGTCGGTAGCAACGGAGGGTAACTCCCACCGGTTAGGCGGCAACGAGGCGCCGCCCGCAATATTCTCGGTGTTCACGGGCCGCACCCTGAACGAAGTGCTGGCCGGGATCGAGCAACGCATCAGCGAAAAAGCACTCTCACCCGACGAAAAAACAGGCATCAAACTCGACATCGGCAAGATCCCCGAGATCATGATAGATAACACCGACCGCAATCGCACCTCGCCGTTCGCCTTTACCGGCAACCGGTTCGAGTTGCGCGCACTCGGTGCGTCGGCCAACTGCGCCATGCCGCTCATCGTTTTGAACACAGCGATGGCAGAGCAGCTTGGACTGTTCTCCGCTGAGGTGGAAAGGCTGATGGGCGCCGGATTCAAGAAAGACGAGGCCATACTACAGGTCATCCGGGGATTCATCATCGACTCGCGCAACATCCGTTTCGAGGGCAACGGCTACTCCGCCGAGTGGCACGCCGAGGCCACCGGGCGCGGACTGAAGACTATGACCAGCGTCACTTCGGCCATCAAGGAGTATGTCAATCCGCGCAACATGGCGCTGTTTTGCGAGTTGGGCGTCTTCTCCGACACCGAGTTGGAGGCGCGCTACGAGATCAAATGTGAAACCTACCTCAAGAAGGTGCAGATCGAGGCACGCGTGTTGGGTGATCTGGCAACCAACCACATCATACCCACTGCCATCCGCTATCAGAACGTGCTGATTGAGAATGTGCGCGGCATCCTCGAACTGTTCCGCGCCAACGGCAACGATATGACCTCCGCCGAGATGGCCGCGATCCGCCAGATCACCGACCATGTTAAGGCGATCCGCGAACAGACCCATGAGATGGTGGAGGCACGCAAGAAATGGAACGTCGTTGAGGATATTCCCGCCCGGGCCGAAGGCTACGAACGCGAGGTGGCACCGTTCATCAACCAGATCCGCAACCACATAGATCACCTCGAAATGATAGTCGACGACCGCCTATGGACGCTGCCAAAATACCGCGAGCTGTTTACGATTTAGATAACGCCCTAAACTCCTCCTCGAGCATCGAGTAGTAGTGGCGGCCCACATATTTACCGTCTGAGAAGAAATAGTCGCGCAACGCTCCCTCGTAGGTAAAACCGCACTTGCGAATCACCCCGTGCGATGCTATGTTTCCCTCCTTATGGCAAACCTGCACCTTGTGGAAACACACTTCGTTGAAACTGAAGTCGAGTATTGCCTTAACCGCCTCCGTGGCGTATCCTTTTCCGTGGAACATGCGGCCGAGGGCGTATTCTATTTCGCACAAATGGTTTTTGCTGTCGACGAGAAATATCGCGATCTGCCCGATGCAGATACCCGACTCTTTTTCAACGACGGCCCAACGATAATAATCGGGGCAGTCGTATGAGGCAATGTATTTGTCCAACAACTCCCCAACCTCCGCTTTCGTGGTGTACACCGGTTCGCAATACCACGACTGCACCTCGGGATCGCTTACCCAATGAGCCAGCATGTCGTCATCGTCGGTGTGGCGAAAATGCCTGAGAATCAATCTGTCCGACTCTATTGTCCGGGTTCCAGAGTGGTTGAGCATGATTTCGGGCGATATCAGAGCTGGTCGGAGTAGACCGAGCGGGGCAGGGCGTGCATGTTGTAGCGTGAAGACATTGAGGCGCCGTAGGCTCCCGCTGTTTTAATGGTTACCAGATCGTCGCGCCGTAGTTCGGGGAGTTCGCGGCCGCTGGCAAACACGTCGGACGATTCGCACGCCGTGCCCGCGACAATATAGGGCCTGCGGAGCGAACCTGGCCGCGCGTCGAGGTTCTCGATCTCGTGGTAAGCCTCGTACAAAGCGGGGCGGATAAGTTCCGACATGCTGGCGTTGATGATGACCACCTCGTTTCCCGCCGAGTTGATCTTGTTGAACAGCACCCGCGAGATCAGTTCGCCGCACTGCGCGACCGCCGCACGACCGAGTTCGAAATGCACCTCGACGTCACCTCCCGCCACCGCGCTCACGTCGAGGTTGCGGCGGAAAGCGTCGAAGTAGGCACTGAAATCGGGCACCGGCTCTGAGTCGGGTGTGTCGTAGTTGACCCCCAGTCCTCCCCCCATGTTGATGTAGCCGAGCGGGAAACCCTTTTCGGAAAACCATTCGACGAGCGAGTTCACGCGGCGGCAGAAAAATTCAAACACCCTCATGTCGGTGATCTGCGACCCGATGTGGAAGTGGAGCCCCTGAAAATCGAGGTTTTTATAGCTCGGTAGTTCGTCGGCCACCTGCTCGATCTCGCGGTACGATATGCCGAACTTGCTGTCAGCCTGGCCGGTGGAGATGTGGCGGTGGGTCTGCGGGTCGACGTCGGGGTTGATGCGCAGTGCCACGCGGGCCCGCAACCCGAGCTGCCCTGCTATCTGGTCGATCACCTGCAACTCCTGCCTCGACTCACAGTTGAAGGCGCGGATGCCTTCCTTCACGCCCAGTTCGATCTCCTCGTCGTTCTTGCCGACTCCGGCGTAAACTATCCCTTCGGCCGGAAAACCGAGGCGGCGGATGAGTCGTAACTCGTTGCCGCTCACGCAGTCGATGCCGAAGCCGCGTTCCAACACGGCTCCCAGAACGCGCTCGTCGTTGTTGGCCTTGATGGCGTAGTGTATCTTGTAGCCGTCGCGGTCGGCCTCGGCGCGAATGGCGTCGAGCGTGCGGCCAAGCAGCTGCATGTCATATAAATAAAACGGGGTGGGAAGGCCGCGCAGTCTCTCTTTTATCTCTCTGCTCAACATGGGTCTATGTGTTTTTACTACTTATTTTTGCGCAAAAATATGCCATGATGTTTGTTTTTCACACATTTTATTTGTTTTTTTGCAACAAAACCCACAGTTGTTAAAAATTATATGTTAACCATACCCAACGCCGTCGAGGAAGTTATCAAGAAGAAACCCTTCCTGGAAGGGGCCCTCATCGAAGGGCTTATAAATCTGTCGGCCCTTGCACGGCATCTCAGGGGCGAGATCGAACAGAGGCTCGGGAAACCGGTCAACGAGAGTGCCATCATCATGGCCCTCAATCGGCTGGTACCGCGGCTGGAGCTTACCTCCACCATGAAGTTCCGCCGCATAATCGCCGGCGTAGGCGACATCATAGTGCGCTCCAACCTCACCGACTTCACCTACAACAACACCTCCACGCTCTACGGGCGGCAGGAGGAACTGTTGCGCGAGGTTCACTCGGCACCCACGGTGCAGGATGTGTTCTGCACTTTCTCGCAGGGTATCTATGAAACCACGCTGGTCGTGTCGAGTTCGCTCGGGCCTATCGTCGAGCGGGTATTTCGCGACGAGATGCTGGTGCTGAAACGCGAGCGGCTGTCGTCGATCACCGTTAAACTTCCGCCCGAGAACACCGCTTGTCCGGGTGTTTACTACTACATTTTCAAGGAGCTGGCCTGGGACAGTATCAATATTGCCGAGGTTATCTCCACGTCCAATGAGTTTACGGTCGTTGTCAGCGATTCCGATATCCATCGGGCTTTTTCTATCCTCATGGAGGCTAAGCGGGGGGTGCAATAAATTGCGAATATATGAATTACGAATTACGGGGACGATTGGAGCGGGTTTGTTCGCTCGTCGACAGCGGAGATTGTTTGGAGCGGGATCTGGCTCTTGATCTTCTTCGCGAAGTTTATTACGATTTGAAGTTCGGTACGGTGCCGGTCGGTGATGCCTTGCCTGATCATGAGGCTGTTTCGTCCGGGCCGGAGCCCGAACCTGTGCCCGAGACCGAGCTTGAGCCGGAGCACACGCCCGAGCCTGTTCCCGATTTCGGGCCGGCACCCGAACCGGAACCCAGGCCGGAGCCGGAACCTGCTCCCGAACCCGGACGGGAGCCCGTGCCTCCGGCAATCCCCCGTTCCGTGACGCCGGAGTTCATCCGGTCTCTTTACGGGTCGGAGGAACCGGCGCCCGCACCCGGGCGCGTGCCTCAACCCCGGCCCGAACCGGCGCCCGCGCCCGAGCCGGAACCCGTACCTCAGCCCGTACCGGAGCCGAAAACCGAGCCGGAACCCGCACCCCGGCCCGGGCCGGAGCCTAAACCGGCGCCCGACCACAGGCCCACCATCGGCGACGCCATCGCCCCGGCCAAAATCCTCGGCGAAACGCTTCGGGGTGGCGGCGGCACACCGGGACACGACGTTGCGGCGCGCATCGCGGCCACCCAAACGGCGGAGCGTCCGGGCCTCAGGCGTTCGATAGGGCTCAACGACCGGTTCCTGATGGTCCGCGACATGTTCGGCGGCGACGCCGACGCTTTCGACCGCGCCCTCACGCGGCTCGACGCCTTCACCGACCTCGACGAGGCGGTGATATGGATCCACGACAACTTCGAGTGGAGCGCCGACAGCCCCGGCGCGGCGCTGCTGGTGGGCCTGCTCCAGCGAAAACTCGGACGCCCGTAAACCCCGCCCCCGTGTCGACCCTCTACATAGTACCCACGCCCGTGGGCAACCTCGACGACATCACGCTTCGTGCGATCCGCGTGCTGCGGGAGGCCGACGTGATCCTGGCCGAGGACACCCGCACCACGGCCGTGCTGCTGCGCCGCCACGCTATCGACACCCCCATGCGGTCGCACCACAAGTTCAACGAACACGCCACCGCCGCGCGCATAGCCGGTGAGGTGGCCGGGGGGCGCACCGTTGCCCTGGTGAGCGACGCGGGCACTCCGGGCATCTCCGACCCCGGTTTTCTGCTGGTGCGCACCTGCCTTGAGGCGGGGGTGAGGGTCGAGGCCCTGCCGGGGGCCACGGCGTTCGTTCCGGCGCTGGTGCAGAGCGGTTTCCCGTGCGACAGGTTCTGTTTCGAGGGGTTCCCGCCGCAGAAAAAGGGACGGCAGTCGCGTCTGGCGGCGTTGGCCGACGAACAGCGGACGATGATATTCTACGAATCGCCCCACCGCGTGGTGCGTCTGCTGGGCGAGCTCGCGGCGGTCGTGGGCGGCGGGCGCGAGGTGTCGGTGTCGCGCGAGCTGACCAAGAAATTCGAACAGACGGTGCGCGGAACGCTCGTCGAGGTGACGGCCCACTTCACCGCGCACGAACCGAAGGGCGAGTTTGTGGTCGTGCTGGCCGGTAAACCCGGACGGCGCCCCGCGGAGGCCGCCGAAACGGACGGATAGGGGGGCGAACCGGGCGTTTTCGCGGTTGCTACCGAAGGAGCAACTACCAAATCGACCGTTTTCGCGGTTGCTACTAAAGTAGCAAGCACAAAATCGACCGTTTTCATGGTTGCTACTAAAGGAGCAAGTGCAAAACCGACCGTTTTCGCCGTTGCTACCAAAGGAGCAAGCACAAAATCGGGCGAAAATGCGGTTGCTACCAAAGGAGCAGGTACCAAATCGACCGAAAATGCCGTTGCTACCTGAGGAGCAGACACCGGACGGGGGCGATTGCCCGCTCCGGGCCGGATTTTAACACTCAAAAACGATGGAAAAGGGTACGAAAAATAGTATTTGGCACACATTCTGGGCCGACACCCGGCAGCGGTTCAGCCTGGGAGAGGGAAGCGCGCCGCAGCAGGAGGTGGTGCAGGGCATCACGGAGGGTATTTTCTTCCGCGGGGCCAACATGTGGATCCTGATGTTCGCCACGCTGGTGGCCTCGCTGGGCCTGAACGTCAACAGCACCGCCGTGATCATCGGCGCGATGCTCATCTCGCCCCTCATGGGCCCCATCATGGGCTTCGGGCTGTCGCTGGGCATCAACGACTTCGGGCTGATGAACCGCTCGCTGCGCAACTTCGGCTTCATGGTGGGTACGGCCATCACCGTGGCCACGCTGTTCTTTCTGGCGGTGCCGGTGAGCGGCGCGCAGAGCGAGCTTCTGGCCCGAACGCAGCCCACCATCTTCGACGTGCTGATCGCCTTTTTCGGCGGCGCGGCGGGGGTGGTGGCCTTCACCCGCAAGGACCGCACCTTCACGGTGATCTCGGGCGTGGCCATCGCCACGGCGCTCATGCCGCCGCTCTGCACGGCGGGCTACGGCATCGCCACGGCGCAGTGGCAGTTCTTCGGCGGGGCGCTCTACCTGTTTTTGATAAACGCCATATTCATCGCCCTGTCGACCTACGCCATAGTGCGGGTGCTGGGTTACAGCCGCGTGGCGCAGGTGGAGCGGCGCACCGAACTGCGGGTAAAGCGGGTGATGTGGACGATCATCGTGGTGACGGTGTTGCCGAGCGTCTTCATCGCCTTCCGGCTGATCGACAAGTCGGTATACGAAGCCAACGTCGCGCGGTTCGTCGACTCCGAGTTCCACTTCGAGACCACGGCGGTGCTCGAACGCGAGTCGACCTACGCCATGCGGCGCGGCGACGGCGGACGGACCGTCACGCTGATGCTGTGGGGCGAGCCGCTGCCCGACGAGACCATCGAGAACATCCGCGGCAAGATGTCGTTCTACGACCTCGACGGCACCGCGCTCACCATAAATCAGGCGGGCAGCGGGGGCGCCTCGCGCATCGACGTCACAACCCTTCAGCAGGGCTACGCCCAGGTGCTGGAGGAGAAGAACCGCCGCATAGCCGAGCTCGAACGCGCCCTCGCCATGTCGTCGCACGCCCGCGACGCCGCCATGGGCCACACGGTGGAGGAACTGCGCGCCATCGCGCCGGGTGTGGAACGGGTGTCGCTATCGCGCCACCCGGTGTGGACGGCCCCCGGTGTGGCGGTCGACACGGTGTTGGTGTGCATTCTCTCGCCGCCCGCCGGGGTGAGGATACCGGCCGCCGATCTGGAGCGTCTCACGCGGTGGCTTGAGGCGCGGCACAGGACTCAAAACGTGAAGATATATGTCGAATAGCAACGGGCGTGGGAATAGCGGCGGGAGAGGGGGCTCTTTCGGGGTGCGCCTCGGCGCGGGTGCTATATGGACGGTGTGCAGGATGGCGGGGGCGCTGCCCCACCGGTTTCTGTACGGCCCGGTGGCGGCGTTCGTCTGCTTTGTGTTACACCGCGTGGCGCGCTACCGGCTGCGGGTGGTGAGGGACAACCTCTCCTCGTCGTTTCCCGAGCGCACGACCGGCGAACTGCGCGCCATCGAGCGCGGGTTCTACCGCAACCTTGCCGAGTACTTCATCGACGCGGCCGACATGGCGGGGCTGAGCGAAGGGGGCCACCTGCGCCGCTGTCCGTGGCCCGACGACAACCGCGCGAAGGTGTTGGCCGAGACCGCCGGACGCAACTGGATCGCGCTGACCGCCCACTTCGGCAGTTGGGAGTGGTTCGGCACCTTCGGCCTCTACCGCGAGGGGCCGGTGACGGTGGCGGCCTACCGTCCGCTCAGGAACCGGGCGTTCGACCTCTACTACAAATGGGCGCGGAGCCTGCCGCCACGCATCGTGCCGGTGCCGTCCGGCGAGATGCTGCGCTTTTTCGCCACCCACCGCGACGGGATCGACGGCAGTCCGCTCTCGCTCGTGCTGATCGCCGACCAAAGCCCGCCGCTCGACGCGCAGAGCCGCTGGGTGCCGTTCCTGAACCACCCGACGGTGTTCTTCCACGGCGGCGAGAAGATAGCGCGCAAGTTCGGCCTGCCGGTCTACTATCTGAGGATGCGCAAAACGGGGCGCGGAACGTGGGAAACGACATTCGAACAGATATGGGACGGGGTGTCGCCCACCTCCGACCATGAGATCACGGGGCGGTACGCCCGGTTGCTCGAAGAGGACATCCGCCGCGAACCGGCCCTGTGGCTGTGGAGCCACCGCCGCTGGAAACGGCGGCCCGAGGGCGACGCGGCCCGCGAATATTTTGAGAAATATGGCCGGGGTTAAGGTTGTCATACTGAATTGGAACGGGGCGGAGGTGCTGTCGCGGTTCCTGCCGTCGGTGGTGGCTTCGGTACCGCCGGGGGTGGAGGTTGTCGTGGCCGACAACGGTTCGACCGACGGGTCTGCGGAGCTAGTGCGGCGCGGTTTTCCTTCGGTGAGGGTGGTGACGCTCGATCGAAACTATGGTTTTGCGGGGGGGTACAACCGCGCGCTCAGGGGTCTCGATGCCGATTATTTCATTCTGCTCAACAACGATGTGGAGACTCCGCCGGGATGGTGCGAACCGCTCGTGGAGATGCTTGAGGCGCGACCGGAGATTGCTGCCGTGGCGCCGAAGATACTTTCGTGGGCCGCGCGCGACACTTTCGAATATGCGGGCGCGAGCGGCGGGTTCATAGATTCGTTGGGCTATCCGTTCTGTCGCGGGCGCATCCTCGATACGCTCGAACGCGACCGTGGGCAGTACGACGACGCGCGCGAGGTGTTCTGGGCTACGGGGGCGTGCCTCGCTTGCCGGGCCGAGGTTTTCCGCACGCTGGGCGGTTTCGACGAGAGTTTCTTCGCCCATCAGGAGGAGATAGACCTGTGCTGGAGGATTTGGTCGGCGGGGTGGCGCGTGATGGTCGAACCGAGGTCGTGCGTGTGGCACCTCGGCGCCGGAACCCTGCCCCCCTCGCCGCAGAAACTCTACCTCAACTATCGCAACAATCTGGCGATGCTCTACAAGAACCTGCCGTGCGGGACGATGCAGGCAGTGGTGGCGGTGCGCGTGGCGCTCAACACGCTCGCGGCGCTGGTCTATCTGTTGCGCGGCGAACGGGAGAATTGGCGGGCCGTGTGGCGCGCCCACAGGGATTTCGTAAAAATGGTCGGAACGCCGCCGCCGGATTTGGCTACGCGGAAAATTTCTCTGCGGGACTCTCGTCGCCTGATCCGAGCGACCCGCGTCGCCCTCCCGTCCGGAGTCTACCGCGGCGCAATACTCCTCGCCCACATCTTCGGCCGACGCAAATTCAGCGAATTGAAATTCCAATCACAAAACATTAGTGTCCACTAAAAAGCCCTAAAAATTATTTGAAATAGTTGAGATTAAGTTTGTTATAAGTGATTGGAGTTCCTAACTTAGCCCGCGCAAAGAGTTAAGACAGAGAAACAAATCTTAACTTTGGGCAATGGAAAAGAGTATTGAAAAAAGGAATTACGATCGTGCGTTCAAGGAGCGCGCGG
>JAITWC010000138.1 GCA_031285485.1 Alistipes sp. | reverse complement strand
CATGCAGATTCTCGGCGTCTCGGCCTTCGACAAAACGCCTATCCGGAAACTACTTAACCAACCCTGTTCAAATCAAAATGTCAAGGAACCTACGAATTTATTTAACGCTAATTTTTAACGCATCAGCAGTACGCGTATAAATTAAAACAACTTTTGTGTCCTTTGCAACGCCGTTGCAAACCGCTCCGAAGTAGTTTTGCCCGTTCGCCGGCCTCCCTCGGTGGGCCCCGCGCTCGCGGTGCCCGTTCGTCAACGCCCGGCAGTCACCAGAGTGCCGACCCAGAGCATGAAAATCGCAAGCGCAACCAAAAGAACAATGCCGGCCGCCAGCCCCAACAGCGGGCGCCAGGGAGGTCGACCTTGAGGTTGCCCGTGCCTTTCCATGATCACAGCCATTTTTTGTACCTGAAGAACCACATGGTCGCGCCCGAGGCCACAACCATCAGGACCATCGTGATCCAGAACGTGTCGATCCCGCCAGGAAACGCCACGTTCATGCCGTAGATGCTCGCAATGAGCGTCGCGGGCATGAAAAACACCGACGCCACGGTGAATATCTTCGTGGTTTTGTTCTGCTCGATGTTGATGAGGCCCATCACGGTGTCCTTCAAATAATTCAGACGCTCGAACGAGAAGTCGGTGTGGGATATCAGCGACGCCACGTCCCTCATCATGAGTTGCAGCCTCGGGAAGACGTCGTTCGGGAAATGCTCGCTCCGCAGCACCCCGCTCAGCACACGCTGACGGTCGAAAATCCCCTCGCGGATCGTCATCATGCTCTCCTGAATGGCGTTGATGCGGGTGATGAGTTTCTCGTTGGATCGCTCCTCGTCGCCCACCTGTCCGCTCAGCTGCGATATCCGGCGCGACTCGGCCTCCACTATGTCGGCGTCGAGGTCGATGCGTATCTCAAGGATCGACACGAACAGGTGGAACCCCGTCGGATAGGGCTTGGAGTTTGCCTGCAACCGTTTGCCCATCTCGGCGAAGGTGCGGCTCTCGGCCTCGCGCGAGGTCACCAGCAGACCCTCCGTCAGCGTGAACGACACCGGTTCGAGCGAGAAACCCTCGTCGCGCGGAACGAAAAATATGGAGTTCGCCACGATGCTCCGCTCCGTCTCGGCGTATTTCGACGACGACTCGATCTCCTCGACCTGCTGGCGGCTCAACAGGTCTATGTCGAGGTACTCCTCCACCGCCTTCTGCTCCTTCAGCTCGGGATTCAACAGGTCGATCCACAGCACGTCGTCGTAGCCCAGTTCGTCGAGTTGGGCTGGCTCGGCGTTGCGGATGATCTTTCCGTGTTGTTTGAGGTAAATTGTGATCATGATCTCCTCTGTTTTAAGTGGTTTTGTCACTTCGTTTGCCGGGCCGCCACCGTTGTCGCCGGCGGCGCGGGGCCCTCACCGGTAGGAGATCAGTCAGCCGGGATTGGCCCTGAGGATCGCCCCGGGGAGTTCGTCCCCGAAGCGTCCGAGGGCGCGTCGTTTTTGCTCGTCGAAGAAGTAATCTATGTTGCGTGTCAGATATTCGTATGCGTAGGGGCGGTCGGCGTAAGGGCTTTCGAGGATCGACTCGTAGACGCGCTCCATGCCGAGCGTGAGGGCGCTTTCGAGTGCGGCGATGGTTTCGGCGGGGACGCTCCTGCGCGCCACCCACACCGCGAACACGAAAGGCAGTTTCGAGTATTCGACCCACTCGCCGGCTAGGTCCCAGGTGTTTGCGAACCGTCCCTCGCTGTCGAACACCTTGTCGCCTATCAGCACGAAGGCGTCGCCCTCCCCGGGTTTTTCGAGACGCGAATAATCGCGCAGGTCGGCCCACTCGGGCGCGATCTTCCAATACCTGGCCGCCAACAGCCGCGCCAGATTCGCCGAGGTGTGCGAGTCGCCGTCGAGCCACACCCTTTTGATGGCCTTAAGTGGCGCGTCGGAGGTCATGACCACCGTGCGTACCGGCCCGTCGGCGCCGATGCACCACGAAGTTACGATGTCGAAATCGGGATCTTTTACAAGAGGGAGTCCCCCGACGGGAACGAGTGCGATGTCGGCCTCACGCCTGTCGAACGCCGCCGTGCAGCCGCTCGGGGGCGACAACACAAACTCTGCCGGCAACTCCTCGGAGTGCCGGAGCCCATACAGAAACGGTATGGTATTGAGGTACGAAACCGCAGCAACGTTTATCACCGGACGGGTCATCCATACATGCTCTCAATTAATTACACTCCTGCGCGTCGGCCACTGACGCCCGGGCAAAGGTACACAATTAATTTAAGAATTCAGGTTTTAGTAACACTCCTGTCGCGTTAAATATTTTCAGAGGCTCTTTGGCATTTAAATTTTTATCCGTCAGAACTCTCTGAAAGGGCCGAATGGTTCGGTTCAGGACTTTCCGGGGCCCCGGCAACCACTAAACCAAATCGGGTTGCGTTGCCGTCGCGATTTTCAAATTTCGGTTTTGGAATTTCGCGGTTTCGTTTTTCCGATTTATAGATAATTGAAAAAAAATTTGCATTATCGTCCGGCTTACACTACCTTTGCGAACTCTAAACAGCTTCGATAACGAAATGAGAATTTGCGAAATCACAGGTAAAACGGCGCTGACGGGGAACAATGTCTCCCACTCCAACGCCAAGACCAAGCGCCGGTTCAACCCGAACCTCAAAATCAAGCGTTTCTGGTCGGAAAGCGAGGGCCGGTGGATAACCCTTAAAGTTTCTGCGGCCGGTATGAAAAACATCAACAAACTGGGGCTTGACGGTGCACTCAAAACCGCTGCCGCTGCCCGTAAACTCTATTAAACGGTATGGCAAAGAAAGAAGTCAGGGTTCAGGTCATTCTGGAATGCACCGAACAGCGTGAAAGCGGCGTTCCCGGAATGAGCCGCTACGTCACCACCAAGAACAAGAAGAATACACCTGAAAGGCTCGAAAGACGCAAATATAACCCGTATTTGAAAAAGGTGACCGTTCATCGCGAAATCAAGTAACTTTTTTAGGAGGAACTCACAATGGCAAAGAAAGTAGTTGCAACACTCAAAACAGCAGGTTCGGGTAAGAACTTTACGAAGTGCATTAAGATGGTGAAGAGCGACAAAACCGGTGCATACGCTTTCAAGGAAGAGGTGTTGCCCAACGATCAGGTCGCCGAATTTTGGAAGAAAAAGTAAGTGGCCGAACAAGGGGGGGGGGGCGAGGATGGCTTTTTTTGAATCAAACCGCGACACTCGCACATCTTAACACAAAAAGTATAATCGGCCAAGTAGATTTTAGGGGCGATTTTTCTTGAGACCTTAAGGATTATCTCGGGAGAAATCGCCCTGTTAAATTAGTCAAAAACTCTAAGAACGTGTTCGTTTTGGTTGTTTTTCAGAGTAACCGGAACCTGTTGTCGAAGATGGTCATCACGTGAGGGAATTTGATCCACTACGTAATCGGAAGGTCGAAGGTGAAGACGAGCCCTGAAGGAGCATTGCCCTTAACCGCGATCGCGCCGCCGTGTAGAGCCACGGTGTTGCGCACTATCGACAACCCGAGACCCGAGCCGCCGGTGTCGCGCGTGCGCCCTTCGTTCACGCGGTAAAATCTCTCGAAAATACGTTCCAGATGTTTGCCCTCGGGAATGCCATGCCCGTTGTCGGCGAATGTCACCCGTGCCCTGCCGCGCCCTTCGGGCCGCACCGTCACACGTATCTCGACTCCCTCGCCTGCGTGCGAGATAACGTTGTCGGTAAGATTGCGAAAAACCGAGTAGAGCAAACTCTCGTTGCCGCGAAGCGTAAAGCCGTCCGGAATATCGACCCGGAAAGCAATATTCTTCTCGACCAACCCGCGCGAGGTGTCGGAACGCACCTTCTCCAAAAGCTCCGCAGCCGGAACGGGTGTAAACTCGAACGCCCCCTGTTTTTCGTCTATGCGCGCCAGCAGGCTCATGTCTGAGATCAGCGCCGACAGCGTTTGTGTCTGCGAGTACGCCCGTTGAAGATACTGACTGCGCCGGGCATCGTCGAGTTCGTTGCCCAGCACGATTTCGAGGAAACCGCGGATGCTCGTGACGGGCGTGCGCAGTTCGTGGGCGATGTTACCTGTCATCTCGTGTTTCAGTCGGCGCGTCTTTTCGCGAGCCTCGTGTTCACGCAGTCGCTTGAGCGACGTGCCGAAGTAGTTGCCCAGCCACAGTATGAAGAACAGCCCCACCACGAACAACCCCACCACAAAGTATAGGAAAGTGTTGTCGGGCTTGAGCAGCGCCTCCACCTCGATGTCGTAAGGCAACGCTACCCTCACCGTCGTTCCGCGGCCATCGTCGCGGGCGTAATACAGATACTGTCTCCCCGACGACGACGATGTGCGGATCGAGGTGCCGTGGCCCATGGTGGTGGCGGCGACAATCTCGGGTCGGCCGGAGTGGTTGTCGAGCGAGTCGACGACCAGTTCGGAGTCGTAGGCCGCACGACCGTCGCGCTCGATGAGCGTCACCCTCAGTTCGGACGGCATTATGGCGAGCAGTTCGCCCAACCTCGCGGGCGGTGCATGATCGAGGAACCGGCCTATCTCGCCGGCGTAGGCGTCCAACCGTTCTTCGAGCGCCTCGGTCTTGTATCGCCTGATGCGATGGCCCTCGAACACCACGATCCCCACAGTGAAGAGTGCGAACACCACCACGAAACTCGATACAAGCCGCTGCTGAAAACTCAGTTTCATTTTTTTATCGGGAGCCGGAGGAGAGCCGTTAATCGGGGTTGAACCTGTAACCGTAGCCCGCCTTCGACGAGAGCCACGCCGCGCGGGCGCCCATCTTTTTGCGCAGGCGGGTGATGTGGACGTCCACCGTGCGTTCGGTGGTGTAGGGAGCGTCTTTCCAGAGGCGGTCGATGATCGCCTCGCGCGAGAATATGCGTGAGGGATTGGCGGCCAGAAGCGCCAGTATTTCGAACTCGGTCTTGGTGAGCAGGATAGTCTCACCGGCGATCGACATCTCCTTGGCGGCGAGGTCGAGCGTCACGTCGCCCACCGTGAGACGTTCCCCGGCCGCGGGCCGTGCCTCGTCGGTGCTGCGCTTGATAACGGCCTTCACCCGGGCCGACACCTCTTTGAGCGAGAACGGTTTGGAGATATAATCGTCGCCGCCCACCGAAAAGCCGGTGAGCATATCGTTCTCGGTGTCCTTGGCGGTGAGGAAGATTATCGGCACGGCGTTACCGTCGCGCCTCAGCCGTTCGGCCATGCGGTAGCCCGACATTCCGCCCATCATCACGTCGAGCAGAATCAGTGCGTGCTCCGGCGAGAGGACTTTGAGTGCCTCCTCGGCCGATGCCACCGCCTCGACTTCGTATCCCTCGTTTTCGAGGTTGAACGAGAGTATCTCGCGAATGTCGCTCTCGTCGTCGACAACAAGAATTCTCTTTCCCATGCCGACAAAGGTAATATCAAATTATTTCAATCGTGTTACGATCTCAATTTTTCGAGCAGGGTGCAATGGCAGCGGTTCGAATCCGCTTCGTACCTCAACGATCGGGCAAAAACCCGCACTCCTCAAGCACCACCCGCGCCGCGTCCGTCCCGAGCCATTCATACAGCTTTTCCATTTAAAATCCAAACAAGTTGGAAGGTTATTTTCCAGTTAATTTTGTTTTGTAACTTTGTGTCAGGATGTTAAGAGGAGGCAGGCACTGCTGGGGAGCAACCTGTCAAGCAAT